>CAYUNA010000011.1:0-23999 GCA_964445895.1 uncultured Saprospiraceae bacterium
AGTTATGCTCGCATTTTTTAAATTTCTTAAATGAAAAAATTACTTCGCCATAACGAGTAGGTTATTTATTACCAACTCCCTAAAGCCAACACCGCAATTTTTCAACTATGATAATCTCACACAAACATAAATTCATCTACATCAAAAACCGCAAAACGGCAGGGACTTCGATAGAAATTTCCTTGAGCAAAATCTGTGGACCAGACGATATTATCACGCCAATCACTACAGATGATGAAGAAGCAAGGCGTAGCTTGGGAATCCCGACGCCGCAAAATTATACAAAACCTAAAAAAGAATGGAGTAGGCAGGAACGTTGGGCGCATTTTAGAACAGGAAAAAAACCGAAGAGATTTTACAATCATATTCCTTGTCAGGAAGTGGTGCGCTTTGTGGACAAGGAAATTTGGAACTCCTATTTTAAATTCACCACCGAGCGCAACCCTTTTGACAAGGTGGTTTCCTTCTACTTTTGGCGAAAAGCAGACGAGAAATATGACCGCATTGCCGATTGGATTGTGGACGGAGGATTGGTTGATATGCGTTCTTATGATTTGTACTCTATTGCGAAAATGCCAGCGGTAGATAGGATTTATCGCTACGAAGATTTTGATTTTTTTGAAAAAGATTTGACTGAAAAACTGCAATTGGACGAGCCTTTTAAAATGGTAAAATACAAGGCAAAAAGCACCTCTCGAAAGGTTAGAAATTATCGCGACATTTTGGATGAAAAGGCAGTAAAATTGATTAAGATTGCTTTTGCCCGGGAAATTGAGCTGTTAAATTATGCCTATTAAACAGACATCTTAATGAGAAGATTCATCAAAAACATACTCCTTTTTGCCTTCCTCGTTTTTATTGGATTATCCCTAAAAAAGGCGGCATTACCCTATTATTTAGGCAACAATCAATTTAATCAAAAACGCAGTCATTTTCAAGCCAATCAAGCGGATTTCAATACAATTTTCTTTGGTTCGAGCCGCATTTATCGACACATTAATCCCATTCTTTTTGACTCGCTTTTGGTTGAAGAGAAAATACATTCTTATAATTTCGGTTGCCGAGGTGCTGCCAATCCCGAAGCCTATTTTTTGTACGAAAACTTCGTCAATGAACTACCGAAAAATCAAATTAAATACGCCATTTTGGAAATACAAAGAGTTAAACTTTTTCATCCCAATGAAACCACCACGCGAGGAAGCTACTGGAATACTTGGGCTAATTTTCAATATGGAATGACCCATATTTGGCACTCCAATCGCCAGATTTTAGATAAAATAACGGGTTTATATACCTTTGGTAAAAGTTTTATTTACAGCTTTTATGACCTTGAAATATTCAAAAAACGTTCTTATAAATTACCTTCAAAAAAAGAAAATGCGACCAATGGTTTTTATGCCATTGACCAATTCATGCAAGAGACCAATCCCAAAGGTTTAATTCGACAAGAAGAAAAATTACTGGCGGATACTTCCAAATTAATCCAACAGCGATTAGCGGGAGAAAAGCCCTATGATTTCTATTGGAAAAACAACAGCATTAACCCTATTCATTATGAAAAACTGCTTGAATTGATAGAAATATCAAAGAAAAAAGGCATACATCTATTCATTTTTTTACCACCAAAATTCGGAGCAAAATTTTACGCAAAATTTATCCCCATTATCAATCAACTCCCCCAAAAAAACGTCATCAATATGTTTGGCTATCAAAAATATGCGGATTTATTTTTATCAAAACATGCCTATGATTACGCACATTTAAAGGGTTCAAGCGCTGTGTTGCATACGCGATATTTGGCGGAATTGATGCGGGAAAAAGTTTCTGAAATAAAACAATTGAATAAGCAAAATTAATCTAAGACCATGCTATTTAATTCTCTTGATTTTGCGATTTTTCTACCTATCGTTTTTGCCCTCTACTGGTTGGTGCCAAATCGTCATCTAAAGATACAAAATGCGCTAATCGTACTTGCCAGTTACGTCTTTTATGCCTGCTGGGATTGGCGGTTTTTGAGTCTAATTTTACTCAGTACAGGTGTTGATTATTGGGTCGGGCTGCAATTGGAAAAAACGCAAAAAACCAAAGTCCGAAAATGGCTACTCTGGACGAGTATCGCGGTCAATCTCGGCATCCTCGGTTTTTTCAAATATTTCAATTTTTTTGTTGATAATTTCAACACCGCTTTTTCCTTTTTCGGCGCACCTTTGCAGTTAGGAACTTTGGAAATTATTCTGCCTGTTGGTATCAGTTTTTACACTTTCCAAACCCTAAGTTACACTATTGACATTTACCGAAAAAAACTTGAACCGACCCGCGATTTTGTAACCTTTGCCGCCTTCGTTAGCTTTTTTCCACAATTGGTTGCCGGCCCTATCGAACGGGCAAGTCATTTGCTCCCTCAGTTTTTTAAAAAGAGGATATTTGAATACGAAAAAGCCGCCGACGGAATGCGCCAAATCCTCTGGGGCTTGTTCAAAAAAATGGTAATTGCCGACCAATTGGCGCAGTATGTCAATGTCATTTTCAGCGACCCTTCGCAATACACGGGTAGCATGTTGGTCATTGCTGCGGTGCTTTTTGCGCTCCAAATTTACTGCGATTTTTCGGGCTATTCCGACATTGCGATTGGCACGGCGCGATTGTTTGGCTTTGATTTAAAACAGAATTTCGCCTTCCCCTATTTTTCTCGCAACATTGGAGAATTTTGGCGCAGGTGGCATATTTCTTTATCGACTTGGTTTCGAGATTATCTTTACATTCCTTTGGGCGGCAGTCGTGGTGGAAAATGGTTGAGCATTCGCAATGTATTTATCATCTTTTTAGTCAGTGGTTTTTGGCATGGCGCAAATTGGACATTTATCGCTTGGGGTGGCTTGAATGCGCTGTATTTCCTGCCACTTTTACTGACCAATAATAATAGAAATTACCTCGATACGGTGGCAACAGGCAAGTATTTTCCGAGCCTAAAAGAGTTCACAAATATCGCTTTAACTTTTGCCTTAACCGTTTTCGCGTGGATATTTTTTCGGGCAGAAAATATGACTCATGCGCTGGAATATATCGGAGGTATTTTTGAGCAATCGCTTTTTATGTTGCCGCAATACAAGGGCTTTAAAACGCCTTTTTTAACGCTTGGAACAATCTTTTTACTGATATTAATTGAATGGTTGGGGCGAGAAAATAAGCATGCCTTAGAAAAATTATTGCTGACTCGTGCGCGATTTGTGCGTTGGGCTTTTTATTTATTTCTACTGTTTTTAGTGCGGTTTTTTGCGCATACGAAGGCAATGGATTTTATTTACTTCCAGTTTTGAAAAGGACATTCAATGAGGAAATTCATTAAACATATACTTCTTTTTCTGCTACTTGTCGTCACCCTGTTGTCGATAAAAAAAGCGATGATTCCTTACTATGCGGGCAATCTTATGTTTAAGAAAAAACGCAATTATTTTCTCAATAATCAAGCGGATTTTAATACGGTTTTCTTTGGTTCAAGCCGCATTTTCAGACATATAAATTCGAGCCTTTTAGATTCAATTTTAGTAGAAAAAAAAGTGCAATCTTATAATTTTGGCTGTCAGGGAGCTTTCAATCCGGAGTCCTATTTTTTGTATGAAAACTTGGTAGAGGAGTTGGCAAAAAACCAGTTAAAATATGCAGTTTTAGAAATACAAAACTTTAATTTTTCGCCTGCCAATGCAAAAACGACAAGGGGCAGCTATTGGAATACTTTGGGCAATCTGAAATATGGTTTCGATTATCTTTTGCACTCCAGTTATCGCAACTCAGATAGATTATCTTATCTGTCCTTTTGCCTTGAAAGTTTCATCCACAGTTTCTTAGATTTTGAAATAGTAAAAAATTTGATAGGACTAAAACAGGAAAATCGGTCGATTGGACAGAACGGATTTTATCCTTTAGACCTTGAATTGAGAGAAAATCCAACAGAAAAATTACAGCAACGGCGACAAAAATTTACCAGTGACACCATTTATTTAATTCAGCAAAGAGAAGCGGGCAATCTGCCCATGAATTATTATTTAGAGGAAACCAAAAAAATGAATGCAGGACACCATAAAAAATTGAATCAGTTAATCCAATTATCTAAGAAAAAGGGGATTAATCTTTTCGTATTACTGCCTACTAAAATGAGTGAAAAAGACTATTTGAGGTTGCTGCCTGTTTGGAATGAATTGCCAAAAGAACATGTCATTAATATGTTTGGCTACGAAAAATACCCTGATTTATATCTCTCGAAATACGCCTTTGATAGAAGTCATTTAAATTCTTCGGGTGCGGCACGATACACGACTTATGTGGCGGATGTGATGAATGAAAAAATTTTAATCCTTGAAAATTCAAAGCAAAAATGAACGAGCTAAAACATATTATAATTAACTTCCCCGCCGCTTCTTTTGCTTTTTCCAAACAAAAATCAAAAGAATATTTCCTTATAGTGGTTGGTGAAAATATGCCAAAAGTAGAACTCAAAAAGGCATTAGTAACATTCGACAATACTCGAAATGCGCAGGAATTAACCTTGTTTTTTCAAGAAAAAAAGGTACTCTCCATCGGCTTGATAAAGCAGAAAGCTATTTCCAATTTCTCCAAAGAACTTCAATTAATTCAGCAAAAAATCAATCTAAATACTTCTCATTTTTTAGTTCTACCAAGCTATGAAGACCCCAATATTTACTGTCCCCCAAATGATTTACCCGTCGAAGAGTGCTTTTTAATCTCGCCAAAGGAGTTCGCGCATTTTTGTCAAGAAGAAATTTCAACTGGTTTAGCCTATCATTTGATACTTAAAGTAATTACCAAAGAAGGTGTTTTAGAACAAATCGCTGTTCATCAAATCGGGCATCCAAACCCTGTTTTTTCTGATAAAAAAAAGGACTTCGCAGCTGCTGAAATCCTTTTGCCACACAACGAAAGCGCGAATGGTTTAGAGAACTTGGAAACAGCACTTTGGTATTTGCAACAACAAAAAACGGAAGCTAAAAAGGTTTCCGTTTGCTTTGATGAACAGGTGGGAAATCCGCATTTTGAATTAGCCGATAAGCATTCTACTGCCATTTTTTTTACGAATCTTCCTGTCAGTGTTGGCCCTTATGCTTCGCAAGATATTTTGGCACGTTCGAGCGAGGAAGAAGTCCTTATTTTTCACAATTCAGAAGATATTTCGACGACGGATAGAGTGGCAATTTTAAGTGATAGCTTGCAGGATGAAAATTGGGATGCAGTCGGCAGTCACGAATTGCGCATTAACAAAATAGAGAAAAAGATAGAATCCGTCCGTTTTCCTTTGGATGTGACAGGCGCAAAATTTAAGCTGGGTCGAGATGTCATCTTTTTTCCAACGACAGCGATAAAAAAAGCGGCTTTTTTGAAAGTGGGCGGTTTATCAACCGTCAGAAAACACGGTTCTGGCAGTCAGTTTTATTGGCGGGCGCATTTTCTTTTAAACATCAAAAATGTGGATGATTTTTTATACATCCGCAACAAAAACGCTGATTCTGCTGTAATAAAAATGGCGCAAGAACGGCTGGATGCTCAATGGAGTTTGGATTTTCATCGCATACAACATCGAAATATTAATCTGGCAGATTCTAATTTAGTTGATGAAGCAAATGCGTTACAGGTTAAGCTTATTTCTTTAGGAAAAGAGAATCGAAAAATGATTTTAGACTGGCAAAAATTGCAAGAAAGCATTGATAAAAAAAGTATTCTTACAAATGATTCAAAAGCCATTTTTCCTAATGAAAGTGATGTAATTCAAGATAGGATTTTGAATTACAAAAACATCAAAGACTTGACGGTTACTCAATTAAAAGCCTCTTTTTCGTGGCGCATTGGTTGGGCGATTACACGGGGAATTGAGATTTTGTTTGGGTGGATTCCGTTTGTGAAAAAGCGTTTGTAGAATTTTAAATTTGATACACATTAATGAATTATCCATTTATCTATCTGTTCCTATTTTTGGTAATCGTTTTAGCCGTTTTATTCAAAAAATATAAAACGATAAAACACGAAAAGAACCCAGACTACAAAAACCGAAAATTAATAAATTTAGCAGCGCCTAAATTTAAACTCAAAGCCTATTGCATCAACTTAAAAGGCAAAAAAAACAACTTCAAATTCATCCAAAAAGAATGGAACAATCACTTGAATGTGGAGCGATTTGTTGCTTTATATTCGGCTACGGCATCGCACCTGAGCTTGCTCTGTAAAATTTATTTGAACAAAGAAAAGGAGCAATTTCCAATCGTCATTATGGAGGATGATGTATTTAGAAAAAACAACTTTAATAAATATTGGAATGAACTAAAAAACATTGAAAATTGCGACTATATTTGTTTTGATGCCTTCTATCTGAAATTCAACAAACGACAGTCACCTTATGAAAATTTCGTCGCTCTATCGGAGCATCGAGCGATGGGTTTTACGGTTTATTACAAACGTTTTTTTGATAGATTTAGCAATGTAAGTCTGTTAAAAGCGGAGCTTGACGGAACGATTGACATCAATTTTACGCACAATCCAACCTTTATTAATTTCACGCCCAAAGAGCAAGTTTGCCGCCAAATTGTCAGCAAAACCTCGATGTCCAATCAAAAACATACCGCTTATTACAACAAACAATATCAAAAGGCAGAGCAACTATTAGCGGATTTTGCTCAATCCACCGCTACCGTCTTAGTTGAAAAATCAGGAAAAAAATAATGCTTCCTATCCAGCATTTTCATTATTCCTCGACTATAGCTGGAGTTAATGGAAGGGATAAAAAAATCGGACTTCATGATGAAATAAACATCAAGCAAGGATTCATAAATTTGCTTGTATTTATCCTTTGTTTTGTAATGAATATTTTTCACATCTTTCATCGGAACGACCTTCCGAATGACCTTCATATCACTCAAATGTTCTTTCACAATGTCATAAGCATAAAAATCATCGCTGGCAAGATACAAAACGTGAATATTCTGCTCATCGCGCACCTTTTTGACCTTTTCAATAAAGGAAAAAATATCGTTTTGAATGTCCGTATTTCTAAAGTGAAGCGCAATATACGGCTCACCAACGGGCGTTTCCTTTCTTAATTTGTCCATTATTTCCGCGTTCACTTTTATCTTTTTATGAACGATATATTCACCCGCAGAACAATGAACGATGAGCGGCCCTTTTTTATACTTCTCTTTCATGGCGGGTATCCCTGTTGTTCTCGCCGCCTTCAGTTCTTTTATTTCTTCTGTGCTAAATTTTTCGGACTGTTCCAAAATCGAATAATCCTCATAAAAATCCATGTTTTCCAAGGTGAAAAAGGTCGAAAAATCCAACCGGAAAGCACTGTGTTCTCTCATGTCAATGATTAATTTTCTCCTTCCCCATATCGCTGAATTAATCGACTGTGTGAGCGACCTCAGATTGTGAAACAAGCCACCCGAACCTTTGTAAACTACATATTGTTCGTCAAAAAAATAAGCGTAAATTTTCTTGAGAGTATCTATTATCATTGAGAATGATTGCTTTGTGAAAAAACTAAAAATATTCGAAAAAATCAAATCCAACGGTTCACCAAAAAAATAGGCAAAATTTGTATCTTATCCATTCTAAGTACTCGGACATATTTATTTGGGGAATTTTAGAGCTAAGATTTTTTCGATAGTTTTTCTTTAAAAATCCTTTAATAGCCGTAGTTATTGAATGATTTTTAAAGGAAAAATAGCGGAAAAAGATAGTTCTAAAAACCGCTAATAAATGTGTCCGAGTACTTAAGTACCCGGACGTAATTATTTTGCACTTTGTGCCCCTACAAGTGATTTGCAAGTAATTGATTATCAATTAATTAATAATTTACTTATCCCTACAAGGGAAATAATAATTATGTCCGGGTACTTAAATAGTTACGCTAAGGTAACTTCCTTTAGGAATGCGAATTAAATAAATTCAATATTTTTTCTCAAAAGTAACCCACAAATAAAAATATGTTACAGTTTGTAAAATAACTATTGACGGATTGACTTAAATTCGCGATTTTGAGCGTAGCAGTTATTCTTTAATGCCCTTTATTTTGAATTTTAATATATGACAAAAAAAATCCAAAAAAAGCTGGGAAAACTATTAGAGGCAGTGGTGTCACTACGCGGTCTGGGCATTCGTCCATTAGATGAAAGTGGTTTTGAAAATGTCAAAATGCTCATTAATAAACTACAGCCTTTTCAAACGAATTTTCCTTTACGAAGATTGGGATTAGATAGGGATGGTGGTTATCTTGTACCAGATGATTTGGAGGGTATTTCGGCTTGCTTCTCGGCAGGAGTTGGAAATACCTATCATTTTGAAAAAGCTTGTTTTGACTTAGGTATGGAAATTTTTATGGTCGATAAATCCGCAAAGCGTCCTGAAAAAATTCCTGCAGATTATCATTTTCTATCCAAATTTATTGGTCCGTTTGATGATGCTGATTTTATTACATTGGATAGTTGGGTCAATGAATATTTGAGCGACAAGCAGTCAGATTTATTGCTACAAATGGACATCGAAAGTGCCGAATATATTTCTCTACTCAGTCTTTCGGATGCTTTATTACAGCAATTTCGAGTTATCGTTATAGAATTTCATAGTTTACAAAAGCTATGGGAATTTGAATTTTTTCAAATGGCAAAAGCCGTTTTTGAAAAACTGTTACTACATCATACTTGTGTCCATATTCATCCAAATAATTATGCCTTGCCTTATGAATTGAAAGGTGTTGCTATTCCGCCTGTTTTAGAGTTTACTTTTTTGAGAAATGACCGCATCACTCAAAAATCACCTGCTACTGATTTTCCACATCCTTTAGATTTTAAAAATGTAAAGCGCTTGGAAGATTACGCCTTACCAGAAGTTTGGTTTAAAAAGTAAAACAACGCTTTTTAATTTTGTAGGCTAAGTGAAATGAACTCAATAAGTTGAGCCATTATACTTGTTCTTTTTCCTTCTAAAAAGTCTAAAAAATAGTTCCGTAGCGACGGCTATGCAACGATTTTTTAAACTTTTTACAAGAAAAAATTACGGCGCATTATGGCTCAACTTATTAAATTCATTTCACTAACATTATTTAACTTTCACAGCCGCTTCCGCACATAAGGAATCCACCCAAACAAAGTAATAAGCACCCGCGTAATTGCCCAACCGATGCGCCAGGAAAACGAGGCTTTTAATTGAGCCGTGCTGGGATTTTTTACCTTTCTATAATTCAAAATTCGGTCACTTCTCATCTCTTTTTCATCGGGAAAAGTCGTCACAGGCAAGCGGCGAGAAAGACTATTTTTTTCGACTTTCATTTGTGATTCTTGCCAAGCCAAAATCGTCTTTCTATGTTGTTTCTCCAATGGAAGCAAGTCAATTGTCGCTACATTTGGCTCATCTATCAAGGTAGAAGTTGACATATCTAAGTTGAGATGCTGAATTTTTAAAAAGTCCAAACGCCATTGTTGTTTCAATCGTTCGCGTACCGAAGTTCCTAAAGCCGTAGCCGAGGCAGTTGTTAAAGAATTAGGTCGTTTGCTACGGATATACAAAAATTCATCGACATTTTGAATCTGTAAAAAGAAGTGCGCCCGCCAGTAAAACTGACTGTCCGAACTGTGTTTTCTGACCGTCGATAAACCACCAGATTTGAGATAAGCTGCCTTTTTTATTGCTGTCGTCGGAAAAAAAATGGTATAACGATTTACCTTATTTTCCACGCCCGTCACATCTAAAACATAGCGTATGGCTTCAATTCTTTTTTTGATTTTATTAATCCGCAATTCGTGACTGCCCACCGCATCCAATTTTTTTCGTCGAAGTGCATCACTCAAAATCGCTACTCTATCCGTCGTAGAAATATCATCACTGTCATGAAAAAGAATAATATCTTCTTCCGTCGAACGCGCCAGCACATCTCGCGAGGGATACGGGCCAACGCCTGCAGGTAGATTCGCAAAAAAACGCATAGAAGGATGCTCATCTGCTAAGGTAAAATGATGTTCTGTAATCGTTTCATCAAAACAAACCGAGACCTTTTTTGGAGTCGTTTTCTGCTGTTTTAAATACCAAAGTGCGGCTTCTAAATCATGCAAATCTTCCCTGCTTCCGCGATGTGGCATAATGACTTCTACACTTTCTGAAGTTGCGTTTTTCTTAAAAGACCAAGGCTCTGGATGCCCGATTTGATGCACGGCTATTTGTGCTAAAGAGTTATTTTTTGCAGTAGCTTTTACAATTAAATCATAGCATAATCCTGTAGAAAAATCAGGAGAGTACAATTGTGCAAATTCATTTGCTGACATTAAGAAACACTCTTCTGAAAGGATATTTTCGGCGGCTGGTTGGACATTGGGACTGGCATAGTTTAGCAAGACCAATAAATAGGATTGATTAAAGTCTATTTTTTGCTGAATGAGCGATAATTCCTTGGAAAAATTAGCGACATCTTTGCTTTTTATTAAGCCAATGGAGTGTATTTTTTTTTCTTTGAAAAATTGGGCTAAAACCGCCGTGTCATGATTGCGATTAAAAGTGGACAAGTCGTTTTTTAGCTCCTCTTTTGCTATGTTTTCACCAATGATAATGACCGAATACTGCCTTGACTTTTGTTTGAAAAAAGCAAATTGTGCGGCGGGAAAATCAATGATGTTATACTGTGTTTTCTTCATTTTTCTTCTTTTAAAAAGAATCCTAAAAAAATTCTCAAAGGCGCAGTTATTCTCCAAGAAAGTGAAGCTTTTGTAGCTTCCAATTCCTCTCGTTTTTCCTCTAATTTTTTCTCCAGACGGACAATGTCCTTTTTTAATTTTTTTATCTCTTTGGTTTGAGGTAATTTTTTGAGAGCAATTTGCTGCTCTAACTCCTTGTTTTTTTCTTTTAAAATAGAAATCATTAATGGGTGTTTTGTAAGTTCATTTAGCCACTTTTCAGAAAGAAAACCAAAGGTAAAATCCTGATTTTTTTCTCCAAATTTATACTTGAAAAATTCAATATCTGCGGGATAGCGTTTCGCTACTTTTTCAACTAAGTCGGGCGTATAAAGTATCTGATAATTCGCTTTTTTACTGCTATTCAATTGCGGCAAATCTGCAAAAGGAATACCTGTTTTTGCTTTAATTTCTTCAATATGAACCGCCAAATTTTCCATATTGCACAAATAATTAATAGGAAACTCACCGTCCGAATAGAGCAGCATATAAATTTGAGAACAAAAATGAAAATCCGCCTCCGAATCCAGTATTTTACAAACTACCTCCACAAATTCAGCAAAGGACATTCCGATGTAAAACTCTGGGCTGCAATCTAAGATATAATCTGGTCCCGTCGTACTGCTTTTTTTGATTTTATTATTGTAACAAGAAGCCAAGCGTTCCCAGGGATTTCGGAGGATAGCAAATTTCAGAAAATCGTGATAAGTGGTGTTGAGTTCGCTTTGTAAAGCGGTCGGAAAATTATAATTGTAATGAATGTCTTTGGGAAAGTTTTCGGTTTTTGGCAAGCCTAAAATCTCCACGAATTGGGCTTTCATGGTCGAGTTAGCGTTTTTTTGCGTATTAAAATAGATGAGCTGATATTCTTCTGCCAGAATATTGGAATTTCGCTGATAATTTAGGCGATGATGAAGGGGCAGGCTGAAAGAATAAGTCATAGTTTTGAAAAATTTCTCAAAATTTGTGTGAAATTATCATTGTGTGAAAGCAAAGAATTTTAATTAAATTTGGTGACGAAATTATACATACAGACACGCTTTCACTTAAACCTCCGAAGGCGCTTTCCCATACGCCTGCTTAAAACTTCTTGAAAAATGACTAATGGACGAAAAGCCCGTTTTATACGTCACTTCCGACACATTCCATCGTTTGGTTTGCATCATTTCCATCGCTTTTTTTAGCCGAACTTCCTTCACAAATTCAGTGATGGGCTGCCCCGTTATCGCTTTTAGTTTTCGATGCAGATGCACCCGACTCATATTCATGTGCTTGCCGACGACATCGCCGTTGAGGTTACTGGTTTCGATGTTTTCGAGGACAAAATTTCTGATTTTTTGTACAAATTCATCTTCGATGGCTTCTTTTCCATTTTCAGAAAACTGCTCTGGATGTGCGCATTTATAATGAATGCGTTCTCGAAGTTTGAGTAAATTTTCAATCCGTAAAGTTAATTCATGGGGATTGAAGGGCTTGGTCAAAACAGCATCTGCGCCCAATTTCAGTCCTTCTAAATAGCTTTCAGGGTCAATTTTGGCAGTTAATAAAATAATTGGAATATGAGCAGTTTTTAGGTTTTGTCGTAGTTCTTTGGTTAGTTCGTAGCCATCTTTTTTCGGCATCATTACGTCGGAAATAATCAAATCGGGTGGATTGGTTAAGGCTTTTTCCAAACCTGCTACTCCATCTTCTGCTTCCTGAATAGCAAATTTTTGCTGAACAAGACAACTTTTAATAAACGCACGCATGGCAGCATTATCTTCAATAATCAGAACACGCAATCGAGCATCTTTTATTTTTGAAATGGCAAAATTTCCTGGACCAGGCACTTCCATATCAATTGCCTTAGTTTGGGCAATGTGTTGGTTTGTTTTTTTGGCAAAAGTCTTTCCTTGAGCCAACTTTTGTTTGATGGGTAATAAAATCCTGAACTCCGTCCCCACGCCAATTTCGCTCGATACATAAATCTTTCCACCCTGCAAATCCACCAATTCTTTCACCAAAGACAAACCAATGCCGCTGCCGCCTTGCTCGCGAGTAGTCGAGCCATTTACCTGATAAAAA
This sequence comes from uncultured Saprospiraceae bacterium, assembly GCA_964445895.1. Taxonomy (GTDB): domain Bacteria; phylum Bacteroidota; class Bacteroidia; order Chitinophagales; family Saprospiraceae; genus CAYUNA01. The sequence continues at coordinate 12,789 of CAYUNA010000011.1, forward strand.
CGGTCGTAAATTTTATTGATTTGTGCATCAGTCATGCCAATACCAGAATCTCTAACCAGCAAAGAAATATAAGCATTGGATTCCTTTTTAAAATCAGATAACAGCACCTCTATCCGACCGCCTGCGTCTGTAAATTTTATGGCATTGGACAACAAATTGTGAATGATTTTACTCCATTGGTCGGCATCAAAATTAGTATGCCAAACCTTCGTATGCTCAATATTTTTTAAATCAATCTTCTTGTTTTCTGCCACTGTTTCAAAGCGACTAACCAACTCTCGCGTATAACTGGCAATGTCGCCCCATCTACATTCTGATTTGAATTTGCCATTTTCTATTTTTGAAATACCCAATAATTGATTGGTCATCAAAAGCAATTGATTGGCGTTGGACGAGATATTGGATAGCTTTTTTTGCACCTGAGATTTGGGAGGTTGTTCTTCGATTAATTGTTGAAGCGGTCCCATAATTAAGGTAAGCGGCGTTCGGATTTCGTGCGCAATATTGGAGAAAAACTGCGTTTTATTTTTGTCTAATTCTTTTAAATATTTTGCTTGAGCAAGAATGACTTGTTTGTCTTTTTCAATAGTTTCCGTTCGTTTTTTGACTTCTTCTTCGAGTCGCATTTGTCTTTTTTCTAAACGTTTGACTCTTATTTTAAAAATAGAAAAAAGAAGACAAAGCATGAGAAAAGCACCTAAAAGTGCATATTCCTTATGGTCAAAAATAGCGTCAAAAATGCTATAATGTGTTAATTCTGCTTTGTTATTGATTTCTTGTGCATCAGAAGAATAGTCTTGTCCGAACAAGGAAGTCGAAAAAATAAACACAACTATTAGTGCTGTAAATATTGTCCTCATAGTAATTGTAAAAATGAGTTTTGCCTAATTTCCCTTTAGACAAGCCTCTGTATTTAGCCAATAAAAATAAACACGCAAAAGTTTTAGGGTTGAGGAATAAAGAATATCTTCCTCAGATAAATCAAATTACATTATAATGGAGTAGTTTCGCAATATATATAAGATGCAGAATATATCACAATGGGAGTGATGAACGATTGATTAATGTGTATAAAGTGTATTTTTTCAGGGCAATTGAGGACTATTTAATCTCAAAAACAGCCAAAGCTCCCGCATTTTCGATTGAGGCTTGAACGGGGAAAACTCCAGAAACAACCTGCCCATCTGCCGTTTTTTTCAAGGTTCGGTCGGTCAAAACCAACTCAACTTTTGGGTTGTCATAAAGGCAATTCATAAAATTGGTAAATTTTCGGGTAAGCGTTTTATTCGGTGTTTGGTCTAATGAACCAAGATTCAAATCAAAGACAATGTATTTAAATCCACGCTTTTTCAAAGCTTGTAAAATGATTTGTTTATCTTTAAATTGATTAACCATTTTGCTGTAAAAATCAAGAAAGGTGTCAGAAAAGACACGACTGTCATTTTTATCAACAAAGAAATTCAATTGTGTTCCCACCATATAAACTAAGGATTCTGTCTCTTTATTGAGCAATTTTTGAATGGCGACAGAATTAGGGAAAAGCATATTTTGCAGCTGATTTTGACTTATATTATCGGTCTGAAATTCGGTGAAAGGAGGAATATAAAGATGCTTGGCGCGTTCTTCATCAGCCGGATAATAATTAGCCGCACGATACGTAAAAGCGAAAAATAACCATGTCACGCAAACCAATGTTAAAAGTCCTGCTTTGCCGAGTAGCGGTTGGAGGTTTTTCCAATGAATATTTTCGGATGAACTCATGCCTTTAACTAAAAAAATAAAAGGCACACAAAACGCAAGCATACCATACCAAGCCGCGCCTGCACCCAATATCCACCAGAAAAAGAAGTAAATCGCCAAGAAATAAATCATGGCTTGGGTCATTTTTGGAACCTTATCCATTTTTTTATACAGTAAAAACAACAGGGCAAGAAACAGCAAAATCATCATTGGATAAGTAATAAAATCCGTATCATTGGAGAGCGATGAAAACACCTGATGTATGGGCGTATAAAGGGAAAGCATGGTTTGATTAATGGCATCGCTCCACCCTCCTAAAATCCCTGTTTGCGGGTTTTCTGCCAAAAAAGCCAAACTTTCTGTTGGGGAAATATGTCCATGCGTATTCATCAATGCGCTGGGAATCGAAATAATCAACATCAAAGAACACAGCCCAATGAATAAAAAATTGGTCATTGGATTGGCTCCAGAATTGGAAAACAAAAACAGAATAGGCAAGAGCAACAGCAACACAAAACCGACATCCGTAAACGCTCCTTTCACATTGATATGTTGAAAAGTATCATAAGGTAAAGACAAATATCTTGCGGGCAAAATTTCAAATCCTGTAAATCGGTGCAAATCTGCGCTGACTCCTCCCTTTTTAACTTGCGTAAGTTTGCTTTTTTGCGCAGGCAACTCAGGCATGGCATAAATACCAGGTATGATAATTTCTTCTTGATTTTGAGCAAAGCTATTAGAAGAAGTGCCGCCTATAAATAGCAATAGCATAAAAAATGGCAAGCAATTTTTTAGACTTAAAGAAAGTATATTTTTGATTGTGTAATGGTGTATTCTCATTTTTTTCGTTAGTTATCCTGCAACAATTTTTCCAATTCAATAATGCTCATTTCTGGCACTGCTTTCTTTCCATTTAATAGAGAATGAACGTCGAAAGAACCCGTTTCTGATAGATTTTTTCCAAACCAAGGCAAAATTGGCAATAGAAAAAATGCGCCTAAAATCACGGATAAGGTCGCTATTCGCAGCATGGATTTTCTTTGTTTGACCACCAAAAAAGCCGTCAATCCAATGCCAATTGCCAGTAAAATCCATTGCAGATAATTCACGCTATTATGAAAACTTCTTAACTGTGATTGCGCATCTAATTGTAAAATAAATACTGCACCAAAAAGCAAGAAAAAAGCAGCCAATAAAGCCCAAAAACCGCCTTCTACATACCAAATTGCTGCACCGATGGCAAAAAAGAAAAACAAAACAGTTAGCTTAATCCCAAAGGCAAAACCTGCTAAAAATCCGATGACAACGAGTAGCCGATTTTCTTGTAAAATCCTTGGAATTCGAGTCGCAAAAAACGCTTTGGTGGTCAATAACCATTTGGGATTTGGGCTGTTTTTTTTGGCTTTAACAGACTTAGCTATATGCTTTTTTTTCTTTTGATTCCCCAATTCTGATGACTTCGGCGGCACTATCCAATTATAAAAAAGAATTAAAATGCAAAGCGTGATAAAAAGCAATCCCATGTCAATTTTCATATCTTGAAATAATAGAAAATTAACCATCGGAAGCGACCCAAATAACAGGATACAAAGGGCAGATTCATTGACACTCAACCATTTTCGACTTAATTGAAATAATGCTCCAAGCGATAAAATACCGCCCAAAAAGGACAAGCCTAAAGTCACATCAATTCTACCAAAAACAACCGTACCTAAAGACATAAACAGCGACCAATTATAAGGTTGATGACCTGCAATCAATGCTCCATAATCACCAATCAAATTGGGTAAATTGACGTATAAATTGATAGAATCTGTGCCTGCTGGAAAAGGGCGCAGAATTTGTACAAAATCAAAAATCAAGAATAAACCTAAGAATAAGAAGCTAAAAATGCCCAGTGTATTTAGGCTTTTTGTTAGTTTGAAAGGCTGGAAAAGTGTGGATTGGAGAATTTGTATCAAACTGCTCAAATTGACTCCAAGAATCAATAATAATAATGGTGCGACAATCCAAATTTTTAGCAATCCCAATGTCCCTAAAAAGAACAATAAAAAGGTTAATATCGTAATGCCCAATGCCGTTTGGATGATGGGTAAGTCCTTTTTTGCAATTTTCAAAGGAAAAATAAACGCAAACATTCCGCCTACAATCCGCGCGACCAAATAGATAGAAAATATTGCTGCGGTCACACCAATCAAGTGTCCTAAATGCGCAAATAAGCCTGAAGCAGTTAGTGTAATTGACTGAATTTTACCAGAAAAAAACACCATTGTCACGACATCTAAAACCACTAAACCCAGAAAAACCGTTAAGCCATTCAGGTATCGAATCGGCTTGTTTTTTATTTTAGAAACCACCCAACTCAACGCTCCGCCAAACACTAAAAAGAAGCACAATAAATCCGCATAATGGAAATATTCCATTGCTTTGCCATAATCAGGATTGTTTTGCCAATGCTCTACAAAAATAAGGAAACACCATAAAATAGTAAAGATGATGGAAATCCCTTTTGTTATTTTCTCAGTCATTTAATTTTTTAAAAAATAGTAGTTCGAAATACAAGTTCGTTAATTTCAATTGCGAGGTAAAATACAAGATTAAATTAATTTTTGAAAACCGAATTTTTGAAAACAGCCTTGTTTTAAAGGCAAAACAGTCAAATGTTACCAATAAGAAAAAAAATGTAACAAGGGAAAAAACAATTTCTTTGCCAATAAATGACTTTCGCACCATACCATTTTTAGCATGAATGAGAAACCTTTAGTGAGCATTATCATGGCAACTTACAACCGGGCAGGGGTGGTTTCAAGAACGATTGAAAACATTTTTGCACAAAGTTATCGTCCCCTCGAACTGATTGTTATTAACGACGGTTCGGCAGATGACACACTGACGGTTTTAAAGAATTTGCAAGCGTCTTTCGATTTTAAGCTGATTGATAATCCACAAAATATGGGTTTGCAAAAGTCGCTCAATAGAGGACTTCGACAAGCCAATGGCAAATACATTGCCCGAATTGACGACCACGACCTTTGGATTGATGTAGAAAAAACGGAGAAACAAGTTGCTTTTTTGGAAAATAACTTGAATTACGGGCTGATTGGTTCGGCCTTCAAAATTAATGATACGCCATTTATTAATCCCTTGACTGATAAGGAAATTCGGCAGCAAATCCTGATGCGTTGTCCTTTTTGTCATCAATCAATTTTGATGCGAAATTCGGTTTTACAACAAGTAGGCTATTATGACGAAGACTTGATTTACTCCGAAGATTGGGATATGTGGCTGAAAATTGGTGCTGTTTCTAAAATCGCGAATCTACCCGAAATTACCGTACAAGTATTTGAACCGCTGGAAAATGACTCACTTTCTGGCGACTTTTTTTTGAAACAATTGCCTATTAATCGGCAGTTGGTAAAGAAATATGCGAAGGATTTTCCAATGGCATGGAAGGCGAAATTATATCACCAATTTATTGGCTTATTTTTTCAATTAATCAAGCCTGAAAGTGGCGGACATCGAATGATGCAGCGGGTTTTTCGATGGGCTTTTTTGAAGTAATATTTGCTACTCAGTCCCAATCAGTACCGTTGAATTAAGCGGAAGTATCGGACACTTCTCGTAGCAAAATCTCGGATAATCAATATTTTTCCGTATTCGTGGAAAAATAAGTGTCCGATACTTGAGTTCCAATTTTCCCTAATTCAACAGTATTCCCCTTCAGAGGTTGGGGATTAAAAAATTTTGAAGCAAACAAATGAAGATAGCATTTCTCGCAGATTCCCTTGATTTTCAGTATGGCGGCATCCACGTTTATACCCGAGAATTATTGTTGGCTTTGTCGAAAATTGATACCAAAAACGAGTATGTTATCCTTAGAAATAAAAAGACGAATGACTTCCCAAATTGTGAAGAAATTGCTGTCCCCTACTCTACTTTTCCTGGGTATCGGGCTTGGCGTTTGTTTCATCAATTGCCAAAAATAGCGGCAAAAAATAAGGTGGATATTGTGGTAGAACCTGCGCATTTTGGCCCATTTAATTTACCTTCTTCCATCAAAAGAGTCACCGTCATTCACGATTTGACGATGTTTTTGTTTCCACAAGACCATCTTTTTTGGAGTCAGTTTTTGCAGCGGCAGTTTTTACCTCGCATTTTGCGAAAAGCAGACCATATTATCACCAATTCCCAAAATACGACCAATGATTTAGCTCATTTTTTTCCTTTTACGAAACCGAAAACGACCTCAATTTTATTGGGGCAAAACAAACGATTTGTGCCGCAGCAAACAGCGACAACGGTGTTGAAAAAATACAACATCAATCACCCTTTTCTGCTTTGCACAGCGACCTTAGAACCCCGAAAAAACATCCCTTTACTGATTCGTGCTTTTGACGAATTTAAAGGGAGGACGGGCTTGCCACATCAACTGGTTTTGGTAGGCAAAACAGGCTGGAAAACAGATGCGATTTTCACTGCCCTCGAATCAGCGATTTATAAAAAAGACATCCTTCGCCTCGGTTATGTGGAAGCGGAGGAATTACCAGCTCTTTATGGCGCGACGGACTTGTTTATTTATCCTTCAAAATATGAGGGTTTTGGTCTGCCTGTGTTGGAAGCGATGTCTTGTGGAGCTGCGGTTTTGGTGTCGCGCAGGTCGAGTTTGCCAGAAGTTGGGGGGACGGCAGCGCATTATTTTTCACCTGATTCGCAGGAGGAATTGGTGACCCAAATAGTTGCCTTATGTACGAATGAAACCTTGAGAAAAGCAGCAAAAACAAGGAGTTTGGCACAGGCGCAACTTTTTTCTTGGGAAAAAACAGCGCGGGAAACCTTAGCGGTTTTTGAGTCTATGTAGGGGCGTACCCTTGTAGTCACCCAATGTGCAGATTATTGAAATATTTAATTCCGCATAAACGCAAACACAACATTGGGCGACCACAAAGGTGCGTCCCTACATGACCATTGATAATTTTCAACCAAAATGAACGAAAAAGAACAGTTCGATAAAGCAAAGATTTTAATTCTGCTCCCTGCCTATAATGAGGCGGAGGTTATCGGGCAAGTTTTGGGAAAAATCAAGGCGGAAGGCTACGAAAATATCTGTGTAATCGACGACGGTAGCAGCGACAAAACGGGAGAAATTGCCCAAAACTTTGGAGCGAAATTATTGCAACATCCCATCAATCGAGGTGCAGGGGCGGCGGTGCAAACGGGGATTACCTTTGCTAAAAAATCGGGGTTTGAATACGTGATTTTGATGGACAGCGACGGGCAGCATTTACCCGAAGATATTGAGCGATTGTATGTGAAAATGCAGGACTCTCAGGCGGATATTGTAATTGGTAATCGTTTTGCTTCGACAGAAAATGACGTTCCTAATCATCGCATTGCCTACAATCAAATTGCCAATGTTTTTACCAATATTTTTTGTCGAAAATGGTATGCAGATACGCAGTCTGGTTTTCGTTTATTGAATCGAAAGGCGATTGAAAAAATGCGGCTGAAAAATCGGGGTTTTGGCTTTTGTAGCGAGATGTTGATTTTTTCGGATAAGGCTGATTTGCGAGTGGAAGAAACGCCAATCCAGGTACTTTACACGGATTATTCGCTGAATAAAGGGCAGAATTTAGGGGAAGGAGTACGGACAGCGAAAAGTATTTTGTGGCAGGTGGTTTTTGGGTAGTTTTTTTAAAAAATAAAGACTGTGCGGAGCTCATTAAACAGGATGGTACACGGGTTCTCACGGAATAAACGGATTCAGTTAGGTCAGGTGCACCCACTCATCTCTCATAAGTAGATGCCCCTAAATAATCGGCACTTTTATACAGGGCTATTTTCCGTTTAAGAAATTTAAAAAATCATTCAATAGAAGGACTATTAAAGGGTTTTTTAAATTCCTTAAACAAAAAATATCCTCTGTCAAAAGTGTCGATTATTTAAGGTCACCTACTTAACTTACAACTCATCACTCATAAAAAATGGAATTACGTTATTTTCAAATTATTGTTCCTTTGGTTTGTTTGTTGTTGATTTGGCGGCAAATTAGGGCGTATCAGCAGGCGAAATCGAGCATTTATGAAGCGAGTTTAATTACAGTTTTTTGGATTAGTGTTTCGGTTTTTGCATTTTTTCCTGACTTTTTTTCGGAGAAAATTGCGCAACTATTTGGGATAAAAGACAACATCAATGCGATTATCTTTTTTGCTTTGGGGCTGTTGTTTTATTTTCAATTTCAGTTGTATAAAATTTTAAAACGGCAGGATGAAAATTTGACGGAAATAGCGCGGAAGGTGGCTTTAAAAGATGCGGAAAACCCAAAAAAATGAAAATCCTATTTGTCCTCGAACACTTTTACCCCTACATTGGTGGCGCAGAAAAACTCTTCTACGTCCTCAGCAAATCTTTAGTAAAAGAGGGTTTTGAAGTGACCGTTGTGACCACACTTTTCGATAAAAAATTACCTGCCGAAGAAGTCCACGAAGGCGTGAAAATTGTTCGTGTGAACTGCTTTAATCGCTTTGCTTTTACGTTTTTGAGTTTGCCGAAAATTTTACAGCACGCAAAGGAAGCTACCCTCATTCACACCACTACTTACAATGCCGCTTTGCCTGCTGTGATTGCTGGAAAACTGTTAAAAAAGCCTGTTTTTGTTACCTTTCACGAAGTTTGGGGCGACCTTTGGCGGCGGCTTCCGTTTACGAGTTTTTGGGAGCGAAATGCCTTTTATTTTTTTGAGAAAATGCTCTTGAAACTGCCGTTTAGTAAGTTTATTGCGGTTTCAGAGTTTACGAAAAATGCCTTGCTAAAAAAGGGAATTTCAGCCGCAAAAATCGAAATGATTTATAATGGAATCGACTACACTCAATTTGAAAAATATAGCCCTAATCCACCCTCCGTTTTTACCTTTACCTACTTTGGTCGCTTGGGAATTTCTAAAGGCTTAGATTTACTGATTCCAGCGGCGGCGGCGTTTTGCCAGCAATTTCCTGATGCTAAATTTAAGCTCATTATTCCAAAATATCCTGTTGCTTTTTTTCAAAAAATAAAGGTATTAATTGACACTCATAATTTAGCTCAATACATCGAATTTCACCACAATCTGCCACGCGAAATCTTATATCAAGAACTACTTTCTTCCTCTTGCGTGGTCATCCCTTCTTATAGCGAAGGGTTTTGTTTTGCTGCGGCAGAAACCGTCGCACTGAACCTACCAATTATTTCGTCGCATCAAGGAGCTTTACAAGAAACCGTCAGCGGCCAATTTGTTCCAATGAAAGCCATGACAATCGCCGCTTTAACCGAGGCTTTGACAGCAGCTTATGAAGGAAATTGGACGAGAACACCGATTCGATATTTCAGTTTAACAGATTCTGTGGCGGCGTATAAAAAAATGTATCAGCCTTGATTTTTTACCTCCAATTAATACCGGTCATATCTATTCAAACGGTAGAAATCGTCCACGCTATACCATATAACTAATTGATTAACAGTCAATAGTAAAGTATTTTACTTCCCAAAATCAGTCAATATTTAAGTCATAATTATGGGAAGTGAGCAAATTAAAAGAATCAGCCAAATTCTTATCAGAAAAATCATAAGTTCCATTAAAATAGACATGCCGCCAAGCATTTACTGTTTTGCTTTTCAGTATATCAATCAAAGCTGCCGCTTGCTCTGGATTTTTAATGCGTTGTACTTTTCTGGTGAGATACAAATAATTCCAGCAGATAACGGCATTCTTGATTAAGGTTTTACATGCCTCTGCAATTCGTTGTTGTTTTCGCTCCGGAAAAATCATTTCACCGCCATTGGCAAAAAACACAGCCGACGAAAAACGGTTACTGGATTCAATAGCATTGCTTCTTTTTCGCCCATCTTGTCGCATTTTTACATCATCCGTCGAGCGCAAAATATGAACGGTTTTAGGCATTCTGCCATATTGCTTGAGTGCAGCATATAAGGGATAGTTACAGAAGTAGGATGGGCAGCCAGCGAGTTATTCCTTTTATCGGGAACACTTTTCCAACTGCCTTCCTCCAAACCGTGCGTGCCACTTTCACGGCACACGGCTTTCCAGTAATCCTTTATTTCACTTTTTGACCGTCATATCTTCCATAAGTGATGTTTTGATGACAACTGTGACAAACGACAATTACTTTTCGATTGCGGGCTATCATCCACTGCGCCCATTTTGGTTTGGACTTTCTTCCTTTCCAACGTTTTTTGAGATGCTCTAATTTGTTGACATGATGTGCTTCTAATGCAGATTTAGCACCACATAATCCGCATTTACCCTTCAAAAGACGAGTTGTCAATTCACTTCGATTTCCCATAAGGAACATAGGAGGAAGTTTGTTGGAAGTATAGACGATTTTTCGGGTTTTTAAAGGTGTTTCCCCACACTTTGCAATCAATGGTTTCTTTCCTTCTCGGTGTATTGTTACCCGCAAATGTTGCCATTCCATTGTTCCTTTTTCGGTTTTGCCTCCTTTATGTCTGTATCGTAAATGACTCAGTTTAGGGCTGCGAATCCGATGTTTAGAAGCCAATGTTTTACGGGTACTTTCCATACACATCCATCGTACATGCCTTAATGCAGTTGCGGCATTATCAGCCATTGCATAGTAATTGACTAATCCCCTTAACTGTGCGCCATAAGTACTAACGATTTCATAATCAGATAGCTTTATGTATGCGCCTATTTGGTGAGATTGCCCTGCTTTGGTGTACCGCTTTTTCCATTTAGTCCGTACATCTTGTGGCACTTGGAGTTCTATTGAGCCATTAATAGAACGAATTTTTACTCCATCTGGTCGTCTCGTGAGCTTGGTGTCCGCCATTCTTGTTTGAATGGTATAGCCAAGAAAACGAGCTTTCTGTGTTAAGGCGTGAGTAATAACGGTTTTTTCCTCGGACATTTCTAAGTTGATGCCGTTTAGGAAAACTCCGATTTGTTCTTTAATTCCCTCCGCTTCTGATTTAGAGCCAATAAATCCTAACAAAAAATCGTCTGCATATCGAACATACCGAAGCCGTCGGTAATTAGCATCATTTGGGTCGCCGTGAGATGTCTTACGTTGAGCTTGTGTTAGCTTTTTGTATTCCATCTTATTCGACTCCTTTTTTGCTTTTTGCCTTAGGTTATACAGTTTTGCATATACTGGATTACACCGCCTTCGTTTGCCTATCGTGTATTGTGGAATCAATAAGTCCTCTATATAACAATCCAATTCATGTAATACGATATTGGATAATAAAGGACTAATGACTCCGCCCTGTGGTGTACCTGAATGGGTTTTTTGATAAATCCAATCTTCAAGGTAACCAGCTTTTAACATTTCACGAATGAGTTTTAGAAAACGGTTGTCGTGGATTTTTCGACCCAATAAATCTAAAAGCGTTTGGTGACTAATGTTATCAAAACATCCTTTAATGTCACCTTCAATAAACCATTTTGTGCCTTTCCAT
>CAYUNA010000011.1:24009-24683 GCA_964445895.1 uncultured Saprospiraceae bacterium
TGATGCTTAATTTGGTGTAATGCTGTATGGCAACTTTTACGCGGACGAAAGCCGTGAGAACTTTCCTTGAAAGTTGGTTCATAATACGCTTCTAATATCATGCGTATTACTTCTTGCACCAGTTTATCTGACCAATTTGGCACAGATAATGGGCGCATTTTTCCATTCTTTTTTGGAATGTAAACTCGGCGACTTGGTTTCCATTGATAAGTACCGCTTCGGAGTTGTTCAATGATTTTGTCAATTCTTGCGAGTGACATTCCTTGAATGCTGTCCGTTGAGTCTGTACCTAATGTGGTCGCCCCTTTGTTTGCATAAATTTTGCCATAGGCATATAAGAATAAGTCTCTATTTCGCATATTGCGATAGACTCTTTCTAATGGGAGACCTCTTTGCCCCCGATTTTGAACTACGCATAAATAGTCTTCAGCTGAGAGCATTTCGCTTGTCTGATTTAATTGATACGTTTGGATTACCTGCAACCCTTCGCCATGTAATAGGCTTTCCCTATCTCATACTACTATGGTTGCTCCGTAGTCATAGGACTCTCATCCCTTGTAACTAGCAATTGAAAAGTGGGCCGCCGCGGCAGTTAAAAAGTGGGCCGTTTTATCACCAGAATATCGTCAAAAAAGCGATATTCAACAATGATAAATATGGCAAAGAAACAACAA
>CAYUNA010000012.1:0-21642 GCA_964445895.1 uncultured Saprospiraceae bacterium
ATGAGTATGCAGGTCGTTTTATTTTTGGCAGATTGGGACATAAGGAACGCGAATTAAATAACCTTGGATTCTTGAAGGTTATTTAGTTCGCGTTCTTTAGTAGTAAGTCAAGCTAATTATGATAAGTTGGCGCGGATAATTAGCTTGACTTACTACTAAGGGAATTGTTCAGAAATAAAAACAGGCTACCCAAATGATTGAGCAGCCTGTTTTTGTATCTAAAAATCTTGGTTAATCTATTAAAGATTAGTAACCAGGATTCTGCACTAAGTTAGGGTTTGTTGCCAATGCCGTATTTGGAATTGGGAACAACAAACGCTCAGAAGTAGTAGCAGGCTTTTCTTGCCATGCGTCTAAGTATTTTCCAAAACGGATAAGGTCTTGACGACGGTGTCCTTCCCAGAATAACTCACGACCACGTTCAGCTAACAACATGTCTTCAGTTACAGTACCAAACTCACTTGCATTACGAGCAACTCGGATTTCGTTTACGATTGCTGTTGCACCAGCTGCGTCACCTGTACGCAATAATGCTTCTGCTTTCATCAACATAATATCTGCAAGACGAAGGTAAACATAATCATTATCTACATTGTCACCATTGTTATAATCAATTGGGTACTTCATTACACGGATACCAGTTACCTCCAAGTTTGAACCTGTTTCAACCAAGCTAACTTCTGGAGTAAATGCCAATGGAGCTCCTTTTCGGTCTTCCAAAGCATTACCGTCACCGTCAAACTGCTGTCCTATCAAGAAACCGCTATTGATACCACCTACTTCAAAAGAACCAGGATACTCATCGTATTTACGTTGGTCACCATCTTCAAAAGAGTTGTAGAAGTCACTTAATGTACAGAACCCATTCCATCCAGAAGGATTTTGGTTGTAGTGCAAACCACAGAACCATCGAGAACGAACATTACCAGAATTTTCACCACCTCTGTTTTCAGCTGTGAAGATATTTTCTGTAGAAATTGCATCATTGTTTGGTGCAAAGTTGTCAAATACATTAGTTGCTAAAGAGTAGTTACCGCTGTTGATTAACTGATCGCATAAAGAGATAACTCTATCCATATCTGCGTTGTCAAACTTAGGAGATTGTCTGTCAGCAATTGTACCTCTATTCAAATATACTTTAGCCAAGAATGCTGCCGCTGCACTTTTATTTGCTTTAAAAGCTGGACCATCAGGCAAATCACCTTGAATTGCTTCTACTTCGCTAATGATGAAATCAACTGCATCATTTCCAACAAATACTTCAGGATCAAGTGAGAAGTCTGCCAAATCAGTACGGAAAGGTACTTGATTCCAGCCATCTACTACTGTAAACATTGCAAATGCACGCAAAAATCGAGCTTCAGCAGCTTGCTGTGCGTTAGGCTCAAAATCAGTAATAATTACTGAAGCGTTAAAGACTATTTGTAATAAACTGTTGAAAGTTGCACCCAAGAAAGCATGGTCTGCATCCCAAGTTTGGTCATGCAATACTCTCCAAATACCATTATCATCCCAGTCCGGTCCACGAGTGGGTCCGAGTGTCTCATCAGAAGTGTGCTGGCTAGCAGCCCATACTTGAGTTTGGTCTTGGTATGGCAATCGCATACCTTCATAAACACCCTGCAATAAGGCATCAATATCAACATCGCCTTCAGCTGCAACCTCACCAGATACGGAGTCTTGCAACTCTTCTTCTAAATCGGTACAACTTGCAATCAAACCGATAAAAAGAAAGGCATAGAAAAATCTATGTAATTTCATTTTTTTATTTTTAGATTATTAAAAAATGGAATTGATTCATACATGAAAATGAATGAATCATTTAATTTAGTTTAAAAATGGTATATGAAGTTTCGCTAAAAACTTCATATACCTAACTTTCTAAGTTATTTAAAGTATAAACTCCAAATAAAGCAAAAAGTTTAGAATGAGAAACCTACACCCAACAAGAAAGTTCTTGCAGTTGGGTAAGGAGTATATTCAATACCAAATGATGGTACACCATTCGCATTTTCATTTACGGTATTGACTTCAGGGTCGAAACCTGAGTAATCAGTAATGACTAATAAGTTTTGACCAGTAATAGAAACAGTCAAACCTTTTAAGCCACCAACATCACCGAAAGAGTAGCGAAGTGTTGCATTCGTCAATTTCAAGTAGTCTGCATCTTCAATGTAACGGTCAGATGCTTTAATTGCATTAGAAGTTGCTTCTAATGGTTCTTGAGTTGCTAAAGATGCATCAATGTTACGTGTACCCAAGTTACCAATTGGTAACACAGTGTTCAACGTATTATTGTAGATAGTTTGACCATAAGCACCGTTAAATGCCAAGTTCAAAGACAATCCACCATAATTTACATTTGTAAAGATACCCAATAATGTGTTAGGAATTGGATCTCCTAGGTATTTTCTAGCCTCATTGTCGGCATAAACACTTTGTCCTTCACTATCAATCTCGATAAAGTCACGTGTATACCATACATATAATGGATGACCTTCAGCAAAACGTTGAGCAGTAGTACCTGTAATACCTTGACCAAACAAGCCACCTACTTCTTCAATACGACCGAATTTTTTCACTTCATTGTTGATAAACGCAACATTTGCGCCTAAATCCCAAGAGAAATCTCCTTTGTCAACCAAAATTGTGCTCAAAGCTACCTCTACACCAGAGTTAACGATTTCACCGTCTAAGTTTCTCCAGATAGAAATGTCTGGAGCAGGAGCTGCCAAACCAGAGTTGAACAATAAGTCTGTTGTTGATTTGTTAAAATATTCAACAGAACCTACTACTTTATAATTTGCTATAGCAAAATCAACACCAACGTTAACGGTACGGCTTTGTTCCCACTGAAGGTTTGGATTACCTGCTTCAGTTTGAATGAATCCACCACCATCAGTAACAGAGAATCGTGGTTGAGATGCACCTGCAGGGAACTCTTGGTTACCCACGATACCCCAACCAGCTCTTAATTTTAAGCGGTCAAAAACACCTGGTACGAAATCTTCTTGGTCGATGTTCCAAGCTGCTGCAAATGATGGGAAAACACCGTATTTGTTGTTTTCACCAAACTTACTTGAACCATCCGCACGGACAGTAGCAGTAATAGAATACTTACCATTGATGTCATAGTTTACACGTCCAAAGAAAGACTGTAATTCTGTCGTCGGCTCATCAAATGAAGAGATTAGACGGCTACCTGTTGAAGAACCTTGCAATGCATTTAGATAATCAACGCCATTATCATCAAAGTCACGAGCAGAAAGAACTGTTCCTTGGTTATCGAACTTCATATAATCAATACCAACCAAAAGTCCTAATTTGTTTCCTGCCAACTCTGTATCATAGTTTAAAGTATGAGACAAGTATTGGGTCGTCAATTTTTGCGTACCAAAAGCAGCAAATCCTCTATCTTCCACATTTTGTAGGTTGATAAACCGGTCAATAGACAATCCTCGATCACCTGTTGCATGGAAAACATTGTAAGTGAATCGGTAAACTAATCCGTCAGCGATTTCATAAGATGGAGAAATCGTAGCGAATAAGTTAGTTGTATTCGTATTATCATCGTAGGCGTCCAACATAGCAACTGGGTTGATAGTTGTTGAACCAGAAAGGACATTGAAGCCTGTTTTGCTGTCTGCATCAAATAATGGAGTCGTTGGATTCCACTGTAAAGCCTGTCCGATTAAGTTACCTGTAAAACCTGCATTAGTAGAAATTGGAGCAGATTCTAAAGCGACATGAGACGCAATGATGTTGTAGTCCAAGTTCAAACGCTTGTTGTTCAAAAGTTTGAAATTACCACGTAAAGCTGCTACATATTTTTCCAAACCAGAGCTCTGCACAATACCTTCTTGATTTTGGTAACCAGCAGAAAAACGGTAAGTTGCATCCTCATTTCCACCACCAAAAGCGATGCTATAATTTTGTGTGATACCAGTCTGAAGAATTTCATCCATCGCATCAACATTATCACCATCATCACCCTGAAGCGAACCGTCGTCATTTAAAAACGGTGCATCTTGACCAGCCGCAATAGCTGCGTCATTGTATCGACCAAGTGCAGCACGGTAGCCATCACCATCTAAAACATCGTACAAATTAGCTGCATTGCTAATTCCTGCACCAATCTGAACTTCTACACCAGAAGGGCCTGGACGACCTTTTTTAGTAGTAATCAAAATTACACCATTCGCACCACGAGAACCATAAATAGCCGCTGCTGATGCATCTTTCAAGATGTCAATTGACTGAATGTCAGCAGTGTTTAAGAAAGTCAATGGGTTTACTCCAGGAGCATTACCAATATCACTGTTTAGACCCGGCGAAGCAGAGCGACCATCCAAAGGTACACCATCTACTACATATAATGGGTCACTACCAGAACGGATAGAAGATATACCACGAATCCGAACTGTAGAAGCACCACCTGGCGCACCACTGTTGTTCGTCACCTGTACACCTGCTACTTTACCTTGGATCAGTTGATCAGGATTCGTAATGATACCTGCGTTAAAATCTTTCGCGTTAATGGTAGAAATTGCACCCGTAACATCAGAACGTTTTTGAGTTCCATATCCAACGACAACAACTTCATTCAATAATTCACCAGAGGACAAAGTGAAGTTCATAACATTCGACGCACCCATATCAACTGTTTGAGTCGAGTATCCTGTATAAGAAATTTCCACTTGCTTTGCATCCGAAGGTGCGTTTAGCGAGTATTTACCATCGATATCAGTCACTGTACCTACTGAAGTACCAACGACCAATACGTTTGCCCCAATTAATGGGTCACCTGATTCTGCATCGGTCACCACACCAGAAATGGTACGTTGCGCGATGGCAGTGCTGCTAAGACCACCTAATACAAGGAGCATTACAAAACAGCGTAAAAAATTGTTGAATTTAAGTTTCATACACTACTATAATTTAGTTAAAGTAAGAAAAAATAGTTGATTAATAATATCTTTATGGAGGTTAATACATTAGTTTGCATAATTAACACTGATGTATTATGCAATACATGTAATTACTGCTAATAAGTTGATTTAAAGAAAAGGATATGTTGTTGAGTCTATACTTCTGAACAAATAAGGTATTAAAAAATACAATTACTTCTACCTTGAAAAAATTGCTCAATTACTCTATGTTAAAATACGGTATTGTTTGATTTCATTTGTTATGGGGGGATAGTGTAGTAAGGTGTGATATACACACTAACCAAGGCAAATATCGAAATTTATATTGGTAATTTCAAAATTTTTATTAAAAAAAGCGTTCCATTAAGAGTCAGATTTGTTGCAAAGGGTTGATTGACAATATTTTATATTTGATTTAAAATTAGCGTTTTATTAATGGTTTTTATAAAATAGCTATAAAAACCATTAATAAAATGTGCCCGACTACTTACTTGCTTTTTTTAAATAAATGCTTCCTTCCCAAGGCTGCAAATTGCTTTTACTGGAATGCTTAACATTTCCTACTACTCGGTCAAAATTTTCTAAACTAAGCATAGCCGGTAAAGCTGTGTTTTTAGACGAAAAATTTAAACAAACAATAAACTCTTCATCGTCCATTTTACGTCGATAGCAATATAGTGTCTCATGATTTGGTGTCAACGATTCAAAATCACCATACGTCAACGTTTTGTTTGATTTTCGAAAAGCAATCATCTTTTTATAATAGGCTAAAATACCATCGGACTTGCCAGCTTCATTGGCTACATTAATAGTAGTGTAATTCGGATTTAATTTTATCCAGGGTTCTGCCTTGCTAAAACCGGCAAAGTCAGTATCGTCCCACTGTACAGGGGTTCGCACATTATCGCGTCCCTGAATGTGCATCTTGTGCAAGGCCTCTTCCATTGAACTACCTTCTTGCCGTATTTTATTAAAATAGTTGACAGCTTCCACGTCTTTATAATCGTCAGGATTGTCAAAGGCTACATTGGTCATCCCAATTTCGCTGCCCTGATAAATACAAGGTGTTCCGCGCATCGATAACAACATGGTTGCCAACATTTTAGCCGAACGTTCCCGATATTCTCCATCATCCGCAAAACGCGAAACCATTCGTGGAAAATCATGATTGTCCAGAAAAACATTATTCCATCCGCCATCCGCAGTGGCAGCATCCCAACCGTCTAAAATCTGTTTTACTTTGACCAATGACATTGGATTGATGTCAAATTTTCCACCCCGCCCGTGGTCGCCAAACATCAAATCCAGTTGGAAAACCATATTCAATTCCTTCCGACTTTCGCCAATATAATCGAGTGCCACTTCTGTAGAAATTCCAGGTCCTTCACCGACGGTCACTACATCATATTTGCTCAATACTTTTTCATTCATTTCCTGCAAGTACTCGTGGATTTTTGGTCCATTGGCATAGAAATCAATCATATCCATAATACTGTCTGACGGACAATCAGGCAGCCCTGGTCGCTTACTAATCAATGAAATCACATCCATTCTAAAACCATCTACACCTTTATCTAACCAATAGGTCATATTTTTATAAACCTCTTCTCGTACTTTTGGATTTTCCCAATTAAAATCAGGCTGTTCGGGTGTAAAAAGCTGCAAATACCAACTGTCTGTCAAAGGGTCAAGTGTCCAGGCTGGACCACCAAAAAAAGCGAGCCAATTGTTAGGTGGATTGCCATCAACATTGTCTCGCCAGATATAGTAATCGCGGTATTCATTATCTTTAGAGGCGCGACTTTTTTGAAAAAACTCATGTTGGTCAGAACTGTGATTCACGACCAAATCCATGATTAGTTTCATGCCTTTCTCATGCACTTTCTCTAATAATTTTTCAAAGTCCGCCATCGTCCCATACCGTTCATCAATGCCATAATAATCACTAATATCGTATCCATAATCTTTATCTGGCGTCGGATAAATCGGACTCAACCAAATTAAATCTACCCCCAAGTTGGCAATGTGGTCAAGTCGCGAAATAATGCCCTGTAAATCACCGAATCCATCCCCGTCACTATCCTGAAAACTACGTGGATAAATTTGGTACATAATGCTTTCTTTCCACCAGTTTTTTTGTTTCACTGTTCTCAAAATTTCATAATTTTCATTGATGACCATATCTGCTTTTTTTGCATCTGGAGCAATTAGTTGATGCTCGATTGCTAAGACTTCTTCTACAAATGCCGTTCCTTGGTCACGGCCACGTGCCATTCGAGCCTCGTAGGTGTCCTTGTAGTTTTTGGTCATAAATATTTGGCAATCAATGTTTTGTAGTCTTGTCACATAAGTACCTTCAATAATTAAAATGGTTTCTTTTTCAAAGTGAAGCGTTTCAGATTCAATTCGATTTTCTTGAAAATAAACCAAGGGCTTTTCAATCGCTGTTGCCCCTTTTTGAAAGGCTTGAACGTGTTCTTCCAGCAATTCTAAATTTACTTCTCGGGCGCCAACATTTTGAATATCTGCCAATCGCGCATTGTGTGTATCGGTAGGCGGCTGAAAAAAATAGTCGTCCATTCCAATAATTTGAACTGCGTAATTTTTCGCTTCAAATATTTCTTTGAGTGCAGTCGCTAAAGTCGATTTTCCACACCCTGATTCTCCACCAATACTAATCGTATAACGCGGTTTTAACTCTTTTTTTATATGATTAAAGACTTGCGTTCCTAATGCCAAATGTTCTTCCATTAGGATAATTGCATCTCCTACCATTTTTTTCTAATTTTATGTAAGTGCTTGACCCGACAAAAAATAAAATCCACTATTTGAGGATTAGGAGCACTCAAAATACCGTTCATTATCTAATTTTTGTCCGTCCGCACCACGGGATTTCTAGTTATAGAGTCAATCATTTTGATTTTTTAGCAAAAAATCAAAATGATTGACTCTGAAAAAAAAACTCGCTGCGGCTTGAATCGTAGATGAAGCTCGAAAATCTTGCAATTTTCTCGCTTTTTATAATTAAGTGCTTGGACAGAAATAAGTTAAACTTTTGACCGAGCAGATTTTTGTGATTTTACGAGGCATTTTTTGAAGGAATAGCCTTAGCTATTGCTGATAAAAATAACGAAGTAAAATCCAAAAAGATGCCGTCATAAATTGTGTAAGTTATTTTTGTCCAAGCACTTAGACTTGCTCTTAAGCAAACCAGACCAAAATCAAAATTACCAACCCAATCAATGCAAGCCCCTGATAGCGATAATTTTTATACCAGGGCAAGCCTTCCAAAGACAGGGTTTCTTCATTATAAGAAGCAATAGTCCAAATTTTGTTTTCTGTTTTTTCCAACGGGGGCGGTGAAGTCATTAGGCTGACGATTATCAATGCCAAAGCTGACAGACCAAAGTGAATCCCAGCGGTGTAAAGGAAATTTGGCATTGCAATTGGCTTTCCTGCTACTTCGTTTGTAATAATAAAAACGGTAATTATCAACCCAACTACTACACAGGCCAATGCGCCTTTTGTATTGCTTCGTTTCCAAAAAATTCCGCCTACAAATAGTGCAACGACAGGCGGTGAAAACCAGGCAAGTGTCTGCTGCAAATAATCCCAAAGTTTCGTGAATTCTCCAATTTGAGGTGCCCAAAGGACTGCTAAAATCATCACTACAGCTGTAATAATTCGACCGACTTTCATCAGACTTTGTGGACTACTGTTGGGTTTTATCTTTTTATAAAAATCCATAGTTATCAAAGTCGAAACGGAATTTAAACCTGAATCTAAACTTGACATCATCGCCGCTATCAAACCTGCCAAAACAATCCCGATAATACCAACCGGCAAGAAGTCAAACAACAGAGATGGATAAATCGCGTCCATCTTTATCAACTCACCCGATAGAGAAGTTGCCAATGCTTGTCCTTCGCCATTCACACCTGCCGACGGATAAAGTACCCGTGCAAACGCCCCCGGAAACACCATAATAAACAAGATGGATAACTTTAGAAAACCCGCAAACATCGCCCCCCATTGTCCTTGCCGAATATTCTTTGCTGCAAGCGTCCGTTGCGTGATGTATTGATTCGTTCCCCAAAAGTAAAAACCAATAATCAAAACCCCCGTAAATAGCGAAGGGAATGGCATGGCTTCATCGTCAATCGGCTTGATAATATTGAAGTGAGACGGGTCAGTAATCTTCGCTACTTCATCCCAGCCACCTGCTGCATCCCACGCAAAATAGGTAATCATTGCCGAACCAAAAATCAAAATTATCGCCTGAACAGCATCTGTATAAACAACGGCTGCCAAACCTCCTGAAATCGTATAAATCCCTGCGATAATCGCCAGTCCAACAATGATATAGGACAACGGAATATCAGGGAAAATCATATTGATAACTACACCTCCCGCGTACAATGTCGCTGCAATATCTACCAAAATATTTAGAATCACAGCGATACCCGAAGCATAAGCCCTGACGGCATAACTATACCGCTTTTCCAAATATTCAGGAATGGTAAAAATCTTATTTTTTAAATAAAAAGGTAGGAAAAACACGGCAAATATTATCAAAATTAGCACGGCCATCCACTCGTAACTATACACACTAAATCCGTCGTTATACCCAGCACCCGCGAGTCCAACCAAGCTATTGCTCGACATATTGCTGGCAAAAAGTGAGAAACCAATCAGTGGCCACGTTAGCGTTCGGCCAGCAAGGAAATAGTCTTCCGCATCTTCGTGTTTCTTACCAAAATAAAAACCGAGAAGAACGACAAATAGTAAATAACAAACAATGATAGTAAAATCAATATTGGTTAGAGTGAATAGATACATACAATTAGTTTAAGTGATGTCCATACACTTTTTTAAAAAACACTACTTTAATAAGGAAACGAGGTTCAGCCTGCTAGTCTTTATGATATGGAGTTGAGCAAGTTCAAAGCCGCTCAAATCTCATTCATAAAATCTATTTTACCGCACATTAAAATACTTACAGACAAGAAGGCTGCATTTATTAAAATGAAGTAGGAAATTATTATAAAAAGTGTACGGTTCGAAAATTTTTATAGCTGATTTGAAAACAATGTGCAATGTAGATTATTTTTTTAATTGAACAAAATTTAGAATGAATTTAAAAGCAAAAGATACTTGATTTTAATTGGATTCTTGTAGTTTTGACTTTATTTGAAAATAAAAAATATTGTAAAAATTATGAAACTTGTTGTTTGCTTCACCTTATGCTTCTTCCAGGTATTCTTTTTAAATGCCCAAAATGAATGGGAAGTTACTGCTAAAAATATTGACCCCAATAATTACTTCGGGGTCACTGTTGCCAATGGTCAAATCGGCATCGTCTCCTCTCCCGAACCCTTAAAAGTCACTGACGTTGTCCTCAACGGCGCCTATGATTATTACCAAAGAGGACGGGTTTCTAATATTTTGAAAACCTTCAACCATGTCAATATGAATTTAGACATAGATGGTCGTCGGATTGGTCAAAAAGAGATTAGCAACTACCAGCAAACACTAAATATGCGAACGGCTGCACTGACCACGACTTTTGATGTAGGTACAAAAGCAAGCGTCAAAACCTCCATGATGGCCTTGCGGCATTTACCTTATACGTCGATGATTGTTGTAGAAATTACGGCAAAGGAAAACATTAAAATCACTCCAATGTCGGTCATCGAAGCTCCAAATCATTTGAATGATGTGCGTAATTATTATGCAGAAATTGACCGTCCTCATGTTAAAATTCCCTTGATGACTTCGGTAGCAGACAGTCCGTCAGGTAGGTTAAAAGTAGCAGCGAGCAATAGCTTTATTTTTGAAGAAAAACATGGTGCAGAACCAACGCTTATTCACGAAGATTGGGACTATAATATGCACCTCGCCAAATTTCATAAAAACCTAAAAGCAGGCGAAACCTATCGTTTCAGCATCGTTGCATCTACTGTTTCCTCTGCCCAATATGAAGACCCACACAATGAAGCCGAACGCTTGACAATTTTCGCGATGCTCGAAGGCCGCGAACGGTTGTTGAATCGACACAAGCAAGCGTGGGAAAAGCTTTGGAATAGCGGTGATATCCACATTGCTGGTAATGCTGCGACGACTCGCGATATTCGATTTGCACTATATCACCTGTACTCATTTGCCCGGGCAGGCACGGCATATTCGCTTTCTCCAATGGGGCTTTCGGGCTTGGGATACAATGGTCACGTTTTTTGGGATACCGAATTGTGGATGTATCCACCGTTGCTAATATTGCAACCAGAAATTGCGAAATCCTTGCTCGAATACCGTTTTGAGCGACTCGAAGCCGCCAAGCAGAATGCCTACGCACATGGCTACGAAGGCGCAATGTTCCCCTGGGAATCGGCTGCTGATGGTTCGGAAGATACTCCCGTTTGGGCATTGACTGGACCGTTTCAACATCACATTACAGGTTGTGTTGGTTGGGCTTTTTGGAAATATTATCAAGTGACGGGCGATAAGGAATGGTTAAAGACGCGGGGTTATCCAGTTTTAGAAAATGTTGCTAAATTTTGGGCAAGTCGTGTTGACCGAAAAGCTCCGGGACAATACAATATTGATAATGTTATCGGTGCCAATGAATGGGAAGAAAATATCGACAATAATGCTTTCACCAATGGGATGGCCATCACTGCTTTGCGTTACGCTACGGCAGCAGCTAAGGAACTGGGTATCACGCCAGATCCTGATTGGAACCACGTTGCTGATAATATTCCCATATTAAAATTTGCTGACGGGACGACTCGTGAAAACCGAACTTACGACGGCGTAATGATTAAACAAGCGGATGTAAATTTGCTTGCTTATCCATTAGACATCATCGTGGAGGAAAAGCAAATACAAAAAGATTTAGACTATTATTTACCAAAATTATCGCCAGACGGGCCTGCAATGGGTGCGGCTATTTTAGCTATTTTGTACAATAGAATGGGTGCGCGAGACCAATCAGCGCAGATTTTTGCTGATAGCTATAAACGAAATGAAGTCCCGCCATTTGGTGTGATTTCGGAAGCAGCTGGCGGTTCAAATCCATATTTTGCAACGGGAGCTGGTGGAATGTTACAAGCAGTACTGGCGGGCTTTGGTGGTTTGCAAATTACGGATAATGGCATTGAGGAACGACCATCAACCTTGCCGAAAGGATGGGGAACACTGACAATTTCCGGTGTTGGAAAGGATGAAAAAACAGTAGTTAAAAAGTAACGAGCTTGAGAGGGCAACATCTGTCCGTCTGTACCACTTGATTGTTTTGATGTTACTTAGCTAATATTTTGTTGTGCGCATACGGGTTTCTTAAGGTAGAAGTCATAGCAAAAAGTTTACTGGCCGAACGCACCCCGAAATATTCTTTTTTAGACGGAGCAAAAACCGTGTTTTTTAAGAAAAAATACCGTTTTTGCTCCGTCTTTAGAATTTAATTTTTCCTTTAACGAGAAAAATTGCCTTGGGATACAGCTTCTACCTTAGAGAATATACCCAAGTCGAGATGTGCGCATACCGTAGACGCTTAAACCTCATCAAAATAAGGCGTATGCAAGCTATCGTCCCCTGCAATTCGTCCAATAATATTTCGCCCTAATTGGTACATATGAACTTCATCTGGTCCGTCTGCCATTCGTAAAGCTCGACCTGACATCCAGTAAGCAGCTAACGGTGTATCTTCTGTAAAACCCTTGCCACCAAAGGCCTGCATGGCTCTATCCGTCACATCACAAACCATACTTGGCGCGACAATTTTAATCATGGCAATCAAATCTTTCGCACCTTTGATGCCCTTTTGGTCTATCGTATCGGCAGCCGACAGCGTCAACAAACGTGCCTGTTCAATCTGACAAGCTGACCGCGCTACATCCTGTCGAATACTGCTGTAACTACCGACGGATTTGCCGAAAGTTTCCCGTTCTGCCACCCGCTTGCACATATATTCGAGTGCACGAGTCGCTTTGCCAACTAAGCGCATACAGTGGTGAATTCGACCAGGGCCAAGCCGACCTTGCGCAATCGCAAACCCTTTGCCTTCTCCCATAATCAAATTTTCAACTGGCACGCGAACATTCGTCAATTCCACTTCACAATGACCAACTGGCGAGTCGTAATACCCAAAGACTGGCAACGGCCGAATAATTTTAAAACCTGGCGTATCAACAGGCACAATAATCATACTTTGCTGCGAATGCGACGAGGCTTCGGGGTCGGTTTTACCCATGACAATCGTCACTTTACAGTTAGGATGCATCATATTGGACGACCACCATTTGCGACCATTAATAACATATTCATCGCCATCTCTGACGATAGAAGTGCTGATATTTCGAGCATCCGACGAGGCAACTCTTGGCTCGGTCATCAAAAATGCGGAACGAATTTCACCTGCCAAAAGTGGTTTCAACCAGCGTTCTTTGTGCATCTCGCTACCGTATTTTGCCAATACTTCCATATTGCCCGTATCTGGTGCGTTACAGTTAAAAATCTCTGACGCCCATTCTACTTTTCCCATTTCCTGGGCTAATGGCGCGTATTCCAAATTAGTCAATCCCGGACTCCATTCTCCATAATCTTCTGGCAAAAATAAATTCCACAATCCTTCTGCTTTCGCCAATGCTTTGAGGCGTTCCATTTCTGGAAATAACTTCCAGGGATTGGCATGATTCCAATCCCGTTCTGCTTTTTCTAATGGATAAATGTGCTTGTCCATAAACGCTTTAAGGCGAACTTGGAGGGCTAAAGATTTTTCTGTAAAGGCAAAATTCATAACTTTATTGTATTTTTTGTCATTCCGAGCGAAGCCTATGAATCTGGCGTGAAATTGCATTCAGATTCCTCGACTTCACTCGGAATGACAAAGTTAATTAAAACACTACCTTACTTTCTTCGTAAGTTGAAAATGGTTTTCCGAGCGCGTGATAATAATCTTCTCCAAAATGTCGGGTGAAGGAATCAACACCGCGTTTGGTAAAATGAGGTAACAGCAGACTCCACAAGATTTTATCCCAGTTCGTTTCTTCCGCGTCTCTTTGAAATTCTTTGGAAATGTACCAGTAAAACGAGATGGTCCAGTAGCTTCGATTGATATTGTGATAAATCCCCGCAAAAGGTTCGGGTTTCATGTTGCCAACCTTGATAGAATAAGACATCATCGACATCATTTTATCAATACTGTCCTCACGCATTCGTTGGATTTGTGATTTAACCAAAGGATGGAGTAGCACTTGTTTGTCAAAAAAAATAAAGCCGTATTCCTTCTGAATTCGATGCAGCACCGTTATTTTTTCCAATAAACTTGACCACGAAATTACCTGCGTCGCCTTCGCACTTCGCACCACATATTTGGTAAACAGCTCTTCCACTAAAGCTGCCAATAACGCCTCTTTATCTTTAAAATAATACGTCAGATTCCCTCGGCTAATGCCAATTTCTTTCGCTAAGGAATATAGCGTTGGTGCGCCAAATCCATGCTCATTAAAATAGGATTTACTGACTGATAATATTTTTTCTCTGGTGGTCAAATTATCCGTTTTTTTATTTTTGACAAATTTAATAAGTTTTTAGTCAAAATTGCTAATTTTTATCTAAATTTGTCAAAAAAAAATATGAAAGAGTACTTACAAGAAACCTATTTTATCGATTATTCTAATGAGGCGATTCGGCAATTTTTGCAAAACAATATTGATGAAAACGATTCGCCGATGGAAAAGACGATAAAATTGTATTATGCGATTCGCGACGGTTGGCGATATCATCCTTTTCTGTTAAATTTTGCGAAAGAGAACTGGCAGGCAAGCCATATGATGCAGCGAAATTACGGTCACTGTATTGATAAATCCAACTTGATAGTCGCTTGTCTTCGCCATGAAAATATCCCCGCAAGATTGAGTTTTGCTAAAGTTAGAAACCACATCGGCGTAGAAAAAATTACAGAAAAATTGGGCACAGACGAACTTGTCCCTCATGCCTTTGCTGAAGTCTTTTTGAATGAAAAATGGGTAAAAATCACACCTGTTTTTAATAAAGAATTGTGTCAAGTCTTAGATGTCGAGCCTTTAGAATTTGATGGAAAAACCGACGCATTATTTCAGTCTTTTGATAAAAACGGCAACAATTTCATGGAATATTTGGAATATTACGGCACATTCGCCGATTTGCCGCTTGATTTTATTATTCAAAAAATGAAGGAACATTATCCTGCGGAAATTTTAGCAACAGCAATGATTAGAACCAGACCAATTGAATGAAAGAGATTAGAAAAATTATCAAAACCTACGACCAAATCGACTGGTCAACCACCCAAGCTGCATTGGCTACCGTTGTCAACGTAGAGGAGTCCGCCTATCGACGAATCGGTGCACGGATGTTGGTGCAAAGTTCGGGCGTTTGGACGGGTGGCATCAGTGGTGGCTGCCTCGAAGCGGATGCATTGAAACGAGCAAAAGTAGCAATCTTGAAATCGGAACCGTCGATTGTGGTTTATGATACTTTAGAGGAAGACGCGCATCAAATCGGTGTTGGTTTGGGCTGTAATGGACGAATTGAAGTGCTGTTTACGCCGATAAATCCTAAAGATAAAAACAACCCAATTGAACAATTGCGCTCTATTCAAAAAAAGCGAACGCCGACGATTTTTTATCAGGTAGTTGGTGCAAATACCGACAATTTTAAATGTTTGGGACATTTTGGAATTGAAAATAAGGCGACTGATTTTTGCGAAGAAGTAGAAATTTTAAATGACCGATTAATTGAAAATACCGCAATTGTCCGCGACAAAAAGCGGTCGCAACTTTTTAGATTTAGAACCAAGAAAGGCATTATTTTACAAATATTAATTGAGTTTATCCGCCCCGAATTAAAGCTGGTCTTGGTCGGCGATAATTATGATGTCAATGCATTTGCTGGCATTGCGGATGAATTGGGGTGGGAGGTCAATGTCGTTGGTTTGCAAAGAAAATTATCTAAATCAATTTTTAAAATAGCCACGCAAATCGTGCATTACGACGATGCCGCAACGCTGGAAGTCGATGAATATACCGCCGTCGTGCTGATGTCTCATGATTTTAAATGGGATAAAATGGTGCTGCCCGTATTTTTAAAAAAAGCACTCTTGTATATAGGTATGTTAGGCCCGAAAAAGCGAATGTTGAAAATGCAAAACGAACTACAAGTGGAATATCCCGATTTAAATTTAACTGTTCTAAATAACTTTTTTAGCCCCGTCGGATTGGATATTGGTGCCGAAACGCCAGAGGAAATTGCTTTATCAATTGCGGCTGAAATTATCGCTAATTTTAGAAATCGACAAGGCGGTTTTTTGAAAAATCGACAAGGAACCATTTATGAACGAGGGTAATTTGCATTTGATATGATTTATATTTTAATCACCGTTTTGCTGCTGCTATTTGTACTATTTTGGGTTGCCCAAAAAAGCATTCGCTTGCCTTTAAATGTCGATGAATTAATTGCTGAAATTGAAAGCGAAGCACTCCCCGAATTGCTGCCCGGAACAAAAGGTTTTACCAAAAATGGCGAGGTCAACATTTGCTACGAAACCATTGGAAAAGCAACACACGGCTCTATTTTGTTATTGAACGGACATAGCCAGACGATGTTGGGCTTTCCGCCACGATTTTATCAGCCATTTTTAAATGCAGGCTATCAAGTTATTCGGATAGATAATCGGGGAACGGGCGAGTCGGATTGGCTAAAAAATTGGACAAAAAAGGCCGCATATTCACTCGAAGATATGGCGCAAGATACCATCGCCGTTTTGGATGCTCTACAAATTGAAAAAGTGCATGTCATCGGTTATTCGATGGGCGGAATGATTGGGCAGCGATTGGCAATTAATTATCCAAGTCGAGTACAAACCTTAATCTCTGCAATGTCGTCGGGCTATTACGAAGACCCAGCGTTGACGGGGCTTTCGAAGAAATTTGTCGTAAAAATTGCCTTGACTTATTTGACTTACGCCATAAATTTGAAAACCAAAGAAGCTAAGGCAAAGCTCCATTTAGCTGCCAATTATTTGCTAAAAGGTGGTGAATATAAGTTTGATAATAAAGGCATTTTACAACGCGCATTTTATGAAATAACCAAGCGAAAAGGCTACAACATGCGCATTGAACCGCAGCATACCAAAGCGATTCAATTATCAGGTTCGAGATACGAAGAATTGAAGGAATTGAAAACGCCGACACTGGTCATTCATGGAAAAAGTGACCCTTTGGTTTTGTTTGAAAATGCAGAAAAATATGCGCCCTTAATTCCAAATGTGAAAACCTTATACATCGACGATTTAGGGCATCATTTTCCAGAAAAATATACGCCTGAAATCACAACAACAATTTTAAATCATCTAAAAACCATCAATTAAAAATGTACAAAGAAACCCTTTTCAAAAATAAAATAGCCCTTGTCACAGGCGGTAGAAGTGGTATCGGTTACGCCATTGCCAAACAGTATTTACAGCTTGGTGCAACCGTCATTATCGCCTCTCGAAAAGCAGAACCTTTAGCCATTGCTGCCAAAGCATTGTCGGAATTTGGAACGTGCGATTACAAGGCTTGCGACATCCGAAAAACGGACGACATTCAAGCACTTGCCACGCACATCAAAGACCATCACGGTCGGTTGGATATATTGGTCAACAATGCAGGCGGACAATTTCCTGCGCCCGCTGAATTGATTAGCGAAAACGGTTGGATTGCGGTGATTAATAACAATTTGAACGGCACATTTTTTATGTCTCAAATTATCGCTAAAACCTTTTTTATCCCACAAAAAAACGGTACTATTGTCAATATTATCGCCAATATATTTCGAGGTTTTCCGGGCATGGCACACACGGGGGCTGCACGGGCTGGTGTGGAAAATTTGACCAAATCACTGGCGCAAGAATGGGCGGAATACAACATTCGCGTCAATGCTATCGCGCCGGGCATCATCGAATCTTCGGGTTTGGAGACTTATCCCGACCAGATTAAAGCCTTTTTTGCGAAAGCGCGAAAAGAGAATCTGATGGGACGTTTTGGGACAGTAGAAGATGTAGCGAATTCGACAATGTTTTTATCGTCTCCATTGTCGGCTTACACGAGTGGCATCACGCAATATGTAGATGGAATGGCACATTTGGCGGGCGACCGCATGGGGATTTATCGGGTGATGCGGGAGATGATTCGAGGTGCGGAGTAAATGTTATTTTGACGCTGATAGCGCTGATTTTTTTATGATTTAACGCTGTTTTTCGAGAAATGATTCGAGGGATAATTTTAGAATTTCAATTGACTAAAAAAAGTAAAAATACGATGAAAAATTACCTATTAATTACGCTGATTTTAAGTATGATGAGTTGCGCCAATCCGACGCAAACGAGGAATCAAAAAATAATTGAGACCTACCAATCACAGTACAATGAAATGAAAGAACGGGTCATTCGCCACAGCGCGAAACTTGAAATGATGCTCGAACAATTGCCCGGTAATTACGCGCAACAAATGGACAAAAGTATTCAATCTATCAAGAACAACGACCTGGAAGGCTTTTTGACCGAAAATAGGATGAGCGAGCAGAATTTGATGTTGTTTTTTCAGTCAGTCGATGGTGTTTGTACTAAAATTGAAATGGCCGAACAGTTTACACCTAACGAAGAACAACGGGCGATGTACGCCGAATTGCGGGGTAAAGTGCAGGAAAGTCGGGAGATTGTCCAAAAATTCATCTCCGCCAACGCGAATACCACCGACCCCAATCAATTGGCTTTGAAACTAACGCTGGAGAAAATCCTCAAATATGATGTCGATGGTTTTTTAGCCAATACGCTGACTTCTTCGGCTGAATTTGATAAGAATTTGGGGGAGACGAATGACAAATGGGGCGAGGTGATTTTGGGGTTGACGATGATGAATTTTAATGAGGAGATGGATGAAATTATGAAAAAATAAACACTTAAAAACTATTCTAATGGAGAAAAAAAATAGTGGAATGTCAACTGTATTGACGGGGCTTTTAGTCATTGTCATCATTGTCAGAATTGTCATGATAATGGGGCGCAAAAGCTCCAATAGTGCGCACCAAACTTGGGACAATACTTACTTGATTTGGTCGGTGTTTTTCTTGTGTGCGATAATTGGCTCTTTCTTTTGGAGTAGGCGTAAGAAGGAGTAGAGTACAAGTTTTAGAAAGAGATTTTTAAAAATTTAAAGTTTAAAAATGAAAAACATCACATTACTATTTTGCTTGATTGCATTAATAACCGCCTGTACAGAAGGTATGGATTATCAGACTTACAAAAAAAATAAGTTGGAATACCAGTTAGTTAAGCAAAAAATTATTGCTCAGGATGCTAATTTACAAATCATGATTGGAAAATTATCGCCCTCAGAATCTGCTGCAATAGAAGAGCAAATCAAACTGATAAAAGAGAATAGCTTTTTCGCTTTTATAGAAATAACAAAAACGAACGATAAAGAGTTAAGTGCTTTATTTAACGCTATTGATAATGTTATGAACAAACTGGTATACTTAACCATTATTCTCATTTTATGAAAAATATATATGCTACGCTATCGATTTTTATAATTTTCTTCATTGCCTGCAATCCAGTTGAAAAAGTAGATTTTCGACAATTGTTTGCCTATTGGGCAAATATTAAAAATGACAATGACGGCGATTTGTGTACAGACAAAAAATGTAAAGAGAACTTGGAAAGCAGTAAGAATGGTGCTGACCCGATTCACGATTGTTTTATGAGAATAAATCCCATTTTGCCAAAAGAACAAATACTTTTAGGTGATTTAAATAATGATGGATTGGAGGATGCAATTGTTAAATACAGATATGAGAAATGCGTTGATATAGAGACTAGTGCTTCGATGCTCTTTAATGTGATTTCGAGCAATAGGGTTTTAGCTTTCATTTCAAAAACAGACGGGTACGATATAAAAGAAAAAGTTGACGTTTTCAATAAGCATCTTGGTAAAGGGCATTTGACACATATTGAAAATGGGCTTATTTTCGGGAAAGGGTTAGGAAACAGCGGTGATGAAGATGTCGCACATTGGGAAAATGATATAGAATGGACGGCTCAATTTAAATTTGAAAATGGAAAATTTGTGCTGGTTTCAAAAACAAAAAGTAAGAAGAAATAATTTGTAATTTTACAAATAGCATCAGAAGTTTTTGGACTAAAAACTTCTGACAAATAGAGAAATTAAAAACAAAAATAACATGTTTAGACTCGACGGCCAACTAGCCATCATCACCGGCGGTGCACGCGGCATCGGCGAAGGAATTTGCGAAGTATTCACCAAAGCAGGCGCAACCGTAGCCCTGTGGGACATCATCGACGGTCAGGCAACGGCCGACCGCATCGCAGCCTCAGGCGCAAAAATCTTTTTCCAAAAAGTAGATGTCACCGACCGCGCTTCCGTGCAGGCGGCGGTGGACCAAATCATGACCGACCACGGCAGAATCGACATTTTAATCAACAATGCCGGCATTATTCGCGACCGTTCCTTTATGAAAATGAACGAACAAGAGTGGAATTCCGTCATCAATGTCAACATTAATAGCTTGTTTGTGACGGCGAAAGCGGTGTTGCCACACATGAAAGAAGCGGGCTATGGACGCATCGTTTCGGCAAGCTCAATCAATGCGGTGGCGGGGGCATTTGGACAGACGAATTACACGGCGACCAAGGCGGCGATTCAGGGTTTTACCCGTTCGTTGTGCAAGGAAGTCGGACGATTTGGTGTGACGGTCAATTGCGTTGCCCCTGGTTTTATCAAGACTGCCATGACCGACAGTATGCCCGATGAAGTCATTGCCGCAGGCATCAAAATGATTCCCGTCGGACGCATCGGTACGCCCGAAGATATGGGGAATGCCTACCTGTTTCTCGCGTCTAAAGAAGCGGGATTTGTGAGTGGCTTGACGCTGCACGCGAATGGTGGGGTTTATCCTTCGTAGGTACGGAATTTCGGTGCTGTTTTTTTAGGACAGTGGACTTTAGTCCACAATAAACTAAGTATCAATACATTGTGGACTAAAGTCCACTGTCCTGTAGCACACGACACGCCAAGAACCCAGCACCTAAAACCCAATACCTATCTTCAAAATTTAAAAAATCAGCAATAAATGTCAAACGAAATAATCAATACACCTTATTCCACTAAATTTCAAAAAATAGGCGACCTCGAAGCGCATGTAGGCAAAGAATTGGGTTTGAGTGCGTGGACAATCATTTCGCAGGAGCGCATCCAAAAATTTGCGGAAGCGACCGATGATTTGCAATGGATTCACGTCGATGTAGAACGGTCGGCAAAAGAATCGCCCTACGGCAAGACGATAGCACACGGCTTTTTGGTGCTGTCGATGGCTTCCGCGTTTTCGTACCAGTGTTATTCTTTTGAAAACATCAAAATGGGGCTGAATTATGGGCTGGATAAAGTCCGTTTTATGAATGCGGTGAAGGCTGGTGCGGAATTGCGCGGACGGATTTCGCTGGTGGAATATAACGCGATTGATGGTGGTGCGAAATATAAATTGAAGGTAATTTTTGAGATAAAAGGAGAGGAGAAGCCGGCTTGTGTGGCGGAGTTTTTGGCGATGGTTTATGGGGAGTGATATTAAGTGCTAGGCGGCTTTAGGCAATACAAAAGTTTCTAAAACTTTTGTATTCTTA
>CAYUNA010000013.1:0-8866 GCA_964445895.1 uncultured Saprospiraceae bacterium
ATTTCGTCTTTTCATGAGTTGAAAGGTTGATTTGTTGAGTTAATTCAATACAGTAGACTTTATTCTGAAATATATTTGCAGGCAGCTAAATGGTCTTTTTCCGTTACTCTTCGTTAAAATTTTCCGCAATAACAACGGCTATTCCAGAAAATTTTGCCTCGATTAACGAAAAAATCCTCATTTCCATGCCATACAAAATATTTCAGAATAAAGTCTAGTATGTAAAAACTTTATTTACGTTTTGCTCGGCGGCTAAAGCTGCCTCGCTTTTGGGGTTTTAGGGGAGCAACACGGTTTACAAAAACCGTGTTGCTCCCTTAACAAAGTTGATACTCTGGCAACGTCATCAATCGCAAACACAAACTTCTCACATACGCCATCCCCTGCCCTTTTTCAATAAAACGCTCGAAAGAAGCTGCTTTTAACGGAGTATCAGGCTGTAAGAAATAATCGGACAATGTATCATAGGTTTCTGTTTTTGAGGCGTCTTTTGTCATTGCTAAAATGGGCTGCAAATCAATGGTTGAAGTCATGTTTTTCAACGCTTTTCCCTGAGCTTCTTCCAGTTCTGGTTTGGCTTGAAAATCCATTTTTGCTACTTGAAAAACCATCCCGGCCAAATTGAGTCGCATCATCAAAGTAGAATTATCAATCCAGTTACGACCGCCCGGCCAGCCAGCCACATTCGGCGGATTAAACAGTACTTGTCCTAAGACTTTTGAAATCAGTAATAACGGTTTTTTATTATCTACTGTCAAGTTCAACTGTTTAGTCATTCCAGCAATTAACGCTATTGGGGACTTAATTTGTACGCCAATATTTTCTGTTTCATAAAACCAATCACTGGTAAAAATCGTTTGCATCAGCCATTTTATATCATAGTTTTTATCATAAAAACCTGCAGCCAACTGTTCCAATCGCCGTTCGTTTACTTTTTCATTGACAAAATATTGGTAGATTTTTTTAGTAATAAAATGAGCCGTTTCGCGCCTTTCTAAAAGGATGTCAATAATATCTGTACCATCAAAATTTCCGCGTTTATTCATAAAACGTTTCTCTCCAAAATCATGCTGTCGTTCTCGAAAAACATACTCCCCTGACAAATTGCTCGACCATCCAGTAAAGGCTCTTGCGGCTTCTTTGACATCATTTTCTGTATAAAAACCGCGTCCGATAGTGAATAATTCCATTAGTTCTCGCGCAAAGTTTTCGTTAGGCTGCCGTTTTTTGTTTTGCTGATTGTTTAAGAATCGAATCATTGATGGGTCGCGTGCAATGGCTAAAACTAAGTCTCGAAAGTTGCCGAGCGCATGCTGCTGAATACTGTTGAGTTGTTGCGCGGCCAGCATTCCAACTTTGATTGTACAAGCAAAGTGTCCATGCCAAAACAGCGTCATTTTCTCCAGTAACGCCGAATGATTAGGATTACTCATGCGACTTAACCAATCTAAATTTATTGTTCGAACCAATTGCTTATTCTTCTGCCGAAATTGCTTTTTCATCGCTTCCCCCATCTTTTTATGAGTCTCTGCGTCTTTAGGTTTTGTCACCTCCCACGGTTGTATTGTCTTCGCTCGCTCAAACAAGTCATCGACCGCTTGTTCGATTGACCACTGACGCCGCACTTGCCACTCCTGTGGACTGAGTCCAAAGCCTGCACGCCAATAAAGATGCTGAAGTTTTTTTGTTGGGTTCATTTACTTGTTTTTTATGATGAGATTGGTTGAGGTGCTTCTTTGACTTTAAAAAAAGAGAAAAGTTTAAGAGCATGTATAGTTTTTCTACTTCTTGGAAACCAAGCATTTATGGTTTTCAGTTCGTATAAAAATTAGACATGCTCTTAAATTAGGCGAAACGCATCAGAGTAGATTAAGAATACAAAAAATGGAGAGAAACTGAATTTTATCACTTGACCCACACAAATTATTCTTGATAATATGAATTATTTTCTGCAAGTTCAATAGCGATTCTCTGTCCGCCCGCACCACGGATTTTTTTTTTAGAGGCAATCCTTTTGATTTTTGCTAAAAAATCAAAAGGATTGCCTCTATAGCTAGAAGTCCCGTGGTGCGAACGGACAAAAATTAGATAATGAAGGTGAAAAGAGACAGAATAAATATCAACGAATCAACGTCACATCTCCTTTAAAAACCCGTCCCTCTCCATCTTCATTCACGGCATCTACAAGATAAATATACACATCTGCGCCCGCAGGTTCATCGCCATCAGTACCGTCCCAAACCGGATTTCCGCCCGCCTCATCGAACACCTTTTTGCCCCAGCGCGACCATACTGTCAAGCGACGAATTGTGATGCCCTCCGTACACTCTTCTGGAATAACCGGGCTAAATCCGTCATTATTACTATCGTTATTAGGAGTAAAAGCATTTGGAATCATCAGACATTCATCAAATGGAAATTCGCAATTAAGCGTCGTTTCGGCTGTCGCATCACCGCAACCATTGGTCACTGTAATGGCATAAGTGCCCTGTTCGGATACCAAAATCTGATTATTGTCTGTCACACCAGTTGACCATTCAAAGCTGGAAATCCCCGTACCTGTAAATCCAATTATCGCTGAATCCAATGTACACAGTTCATCCACTAAGACATTGACTTCAACCGTTGGTGGTACTGCTGCTAAAATCACATCTTCCGTACTCGTACCGCAATTATTGGTCGCTGTAATGGTGTAAGTTCCTGGTGTCCCAGCGGTCAAAACCGGAGAGTTTGTTCCAGCTACAATCATTCCGTCTGTCGTCGCCCACATCACCGAATTAGCGGAGGCATTAAAAACATCTGCTACAACCGTAGCTGCTTGTCCTGTACAAAGCCCTGAGTCATCTGTAGTAAACTGAAAAGAAGGCAATACTTCAGGAAATTCTGTAATCACTATCTGCGCTTCATTAGCCCCACATTGATTCGTCACCGTCACGCCATACGTCCCTGGTTGATTGATAAAAATTATGGATTCGCTATTGCCAGTACTCCATTCGATTTGATTGGCAGCCCCTTGTATTTGCGCTTCCAAAATGCCAGCACCATCCACACAAAAACTACTCAAATCCTGTTCTATCGAAACCATCGGCGGGCCAACCACAGAAATCACCGTTGTATCGCAGAGATTAAAACATACGTCCTCCTCTACCCGTACCTCGACGGTATACATACCTTCTTCCATTACGGTAATCATCGGCGTCGTCTCTCCTGTACTCCATGCGTAACTAACCGCGCCTTGCACAGTGGCATCCAATGTTACATTAATAGGGTCGCCTTCGCAAAAAGAAGGTGGAGAATTTAAAGATAAAATAGGAACACTAAAACTGTCGTAATCCATGACGAGCGGTTCTTTTAACAAAACCGAGTCTACATTTTCGATAGT
This sequence comes from uncultured Saprospiraceae bacterium, assembly GCA_964445895.1. Taxonomy (GTDB): domain Bacteria; phylum Bacteroidota; class Bacteroidia; order Chitinophagales; family Saprospiraceae; genus CAYUNA01. Next base: position 3,383 of record CAYUNA010000013.1, read on the forward strand.
AAACGTAAGCGCAGTATGTGGCAAAGTATCCAATTGTATCAATTCGTAAACAATGGTATCGGAACACGAAGAGGCACTCAGTTCATCGCCTTTTATCAAATAAGGAAAGGTCGTTCCATCTTGTTCTGCAAAAGAACCAAAAACCGCCAATCCATTATTTTGCGTGCTTGTAATCGCTAAATCTTCTTCAATCCTCACATCTTGGGTATATCTCTGCTGTGTCAAAACATTACCAAGTTGGTCAAATTTCATAGACAAAGCATAACCATTGGATACATTATTTTCCCTAGCAAATCCAGTAACTACAATATCTCCGTCTGCCGTCAAATCAACATCAGTGAATCGGCAATCTGTCAAAAACGAAGAGTCCACATTTATAGAATTCGCCCAAAGCACACCACCGAGGGAATCTGTTTTCATTACGAAACCATTGGTAGAAGGTGGAAAATCACCCACGACCTCAAAGCCTGCTAAAACATATCCTTTATCTTCAGTCTGTGCTACTGCTTCGCCAAACGCGGACTCAAAGACATCGACATCTCCATAAAAGTTTGCCCAGTCAACATTACCTAAAGAGTCTAACTTAATGAGCATTGCATTACCTGCCGATACAAATTCAGAAGTACGTCCACCTAAAATAAAACCAGTATCCTGAGTTACTTGCGCATCCTGAACACCATTTATTGTTAAAGGATTGGGGAGGATATTATCTGCCAAATAATTGTTTGCCCACATCAAATTGCCTAGTGAATCCAGTCTCGCCCCATATATTCCGCTATCATTCCCAATGCCTTGCTGTCCAAAAATAGCATAGCCTCGGTCGGGATTGCGAGTCAACTCAGCTTCTCTAATGACTGGAAAGTTAAACAACTCGAAATCGGGATTACCATATCCATTTGACCAAACGACTTCGCCATTTGGGGCTGCTTTAACCAAGACATTATTCATTTGACTTTCATCCAAAACTATGGTAAAGATAAAGCTATCATTTTCCAACAACACCAAATCCCCTGACCGTTGTAGGTTTTCCTCAAAATCATAATCCATACTCCAATTGATATTCCCTTTAGGGTCAAGATTGGTAACGTTGGCTTGCGTGAATTCGTTGTTGGTTTCATTTCTAACAATGGATAGAAGTAGGTAGCCACCGCTATTAGTTTGCTGAACATCGACCCCTAAAAATGAACGACCCGTTGCCCGATACAATCGTTCAAATTGGTCTTGCGCCTGTGTCATTTCAATACTCAAAAAAGTCAATACAATTAATAGTAACTGCTTCATCTTGCTTTTATTTTTTATTAATGCTCTATATTTTTTATTAAAAGAGTCAATTATTGAAAAGTCCCAAACCTTTAATTTGTTGCAAAAATAAGAACATTTAACAAAAATGATATGTATGCTTGCAAGTAAGCAGACTCTTTAAACACCCTCGCTTTTCGTTCACGCCATGTTAGAGCATGTCTATTTTTTCTACTTCCTGAAAACCAAGCATTTAGGTGACGATATTTAAGTACTCGGACATATTTATTCGTGGAATTTTAGGACTAAGATTTTTTTTTTACTAAAAGTCACTTGACATTCCATTTTTCCACTTATTATTGTCCCTCAGTTTAATAACCAAAATCATGAAGAATGAATGTACCCACACCTTTCAGTTGTAACTATTCCCCAAACATCCCAGAATTATTGCAACAACTCAATTGTTCTATCGCCATATCCACTTATCAAGCTGGTAAAGTCGTATTTTTAAGTCCCCAAAACGCAGATAAGTTAGTACAATTGCCCCGAACGTTCAGCAAAGCAATGGGTATCGCACTTGATGGTGACAAAATGGCAATTGCCTGCAAAGACGAGGTAGTTGTGCTAAAAAACTCTCCAAATTTAGCCGTTCATTATCCCAATAAACCCAAGACCTACGACGCGTTGTATATGCCACGTCTTACCTACCATACCGGTGCACTGGATGTTCATGATTTAGATTTTGCTAAAAATGGAGACCTTTTAGGGGTTAACACCTCCTTTTCCTGTATTATTAAAATCGACGAAAATTATAGTTTTACGCCCATTTGGAAACCTCCTTTTATATCAAAATTGGCCTCTGAAGACCGCTGCCATTTGAATGGAATGGCAATGAAGAACGGTCAACCAAAATACGTAACCGCTTTTAACAATGGCGATACACCACAAAGCTGGCGCAAAGTCGTAACAACGGGCGGCATCATTATGGACGTAGAGACTAATGAAATTATCGCTACCAATATTCCAATGCCCCACTCACCGCGTATCTTTGAAGGGGAGTTGTATTTATTGCTTTCTGCAACGGGTGAACTGGTGAAATTAGATGTAAAAACCGGAAAATATGACGTGGTCACCCAACTAAATGGCTTTGTTCGAGGTCTTTCTAAAATAGGCGATTATGCGTTTATTGGTTTATCACGTTTGCGCAAAAATTCGTCCACATTTGCCCAATTGAAAATAGCAGATAAAGCCCTTTCGGCAGGCGTAGCGGTAGTACATTTACCGACGGGTGCTTTGGTCGGAAAAATCAGTTATCAAATGTCCGTAGAGGAAATTTATGATGTACAAATTTTACCAAATACCGTTCGACCAGGTATCCTAAATACCTTAAAAACAACCCATAAAATGGGATTGACTACACCCGAAAGCACCTATTGGGCAAGGGAAAATGCATAGAATTTGAACGTTAGTTAATTCCATCTGTATAATAGATTTGATGATTGAGGTTTGAGCGGCTTTAAACTCACTCAATCTCATTCGAAAAGTCTAATAAACTTATGACTGATTTTTTTTACAAAACCTATTTATATGAAAAAGTCTTACAGGTACTCTCGAAAAATTCGCCAATTTAAATACTTGGCAAAAACGTTAAATCGACTAATTGAAAACAGGCAGTTTCAGCAGTTATCTATGTCCAAACGGCAGAAAATGATTGCTAAATTGCAGGAGCTGCATGATAAAGTCAGACCGTACTTGGGAGCAGCGCAAGTTCGTAAAACCATTGCAAGTGCAGCCGTATTTTTAGGTTTGGCAGTCGGTTCCGTAAATGCGCAATTTGCTGACCCCGTGATGAACCCATTTGGTTTGATGGGCATAGCTGGTCTTCAATTTCCGACCCTGGTCGATATAGATGGTGACGGCGATATGGATTTAATGACCACCACCTATGACAATGTAACTTATGAAGCCAATATTGAATTCATTGAGAACATCGGGACACCAGATGCCCCTGCCTTCTCTGCCACACCAGTGGTCAATCCTTTTGGAATCAATTTATCGGTGATTGATCAGGAATCCTTATTCGATTTTGACTTAGCGGATATGGACAATGATGGCGACTTGGATTTATTGGTTGGAAGTTATGGATATTACTATGATGGAAAACTGCATTATTTTGAAAATACGGGGACAACAGAAGCCGCTAATTTTACCACTCCAACGCTCAATCCATTCGGGTTAACAACAACTTACCAAAACGCATTGCCGACAATTATCGACATTGATGATGATGGAGATTTTGACGTTCTGGTAGGTGAATATTATGGTAAAATAAAGTTTTTTGAAAATACGGGGACACCAGAAGTTCCCAGCTTTGCAGCACCAGTTGACAACCCTTTTGGAATAATTCCAGCAGCAAATACTTATTATAACATTTTTGACCTGGCTGATTTGGATGGAGATGGAGATGCTGAAATTCTGATGAATAATATTAGTTATTCAGGAATTGTACTGACTTATCAAGAAAATATTGGAACGGCCTCCATGCCTGAATTTGGTTTTGCTGGCGCAGAAAATCCACTTAATTTTAATCCAGGTACAAACCTTATTTTCTTACCAGAAATGAGTGATTTGGATGGTGATGGTGACGTAGATGTCCTTTTAAATGTCTCGGAATCATATACTTACAGCAGTTCATGGATGTATTTTGAAAACCTCGACATTATGAGTGCTACTGATGATTTGGAGGAGACAGTTGACATCCAGCTCTTACCAAATCCTGTTTCTGACTTACTGACTGTAAACGCTGAATTTGACCAATCAGTTGAAAAGTTGACCATTGAAATTTTCGATGCTTCGGGTCGGCAACTTTTAATAGAAACCATAAACAATCATAGTGGAGAGCTGAATTTTCAAACCAATACTTCGGCTTATGTCAATGGCTTATATCTGTTGAAAATACAGGCAGATGGACAGTTTTCGACGTTGAAGTTTATGAAAGAATAAATTTTTAACAAAGCTTCTAAATCATGGTGATTTTAAAAATCACCATGATTTAATTATCCAAAACATCCAATCTACATCCGATACTCCCGCTTGCCTTTTTTCTTCAATTTATCTTCTTCTTTAAACAATGAGCAATACACATCTTTTCGACACAAAGTTGCCTTATTACCTTCAAAATTACACTCTTTAAAATCGACTAAAACGGTATCAAAAGAATGGTCAAAAACCGCACTACCCCGTGCAAAAGCAGTATTGCGAATGAAGCTACAATTTAATAATTTCAACTCATCAATGCCCGTAATATTATAGTTAAAAATACCCGCTCCATTGTTGCTTTCATTGCCTTCAAAAACACAGTTTTTTAAGTAAAAGAAAACTACCCCACGCTCCTGACAACCGTTATAAATTGCCCCACCGTCTGCATTCGCAACATTGCTAATGAATGAGCAGTCATTGATATTAACCTCACATCTCCCCCCCATACCATTATTGTAAATCGCACCGCCGTCAATCGCATAATTATTACTGAAAAAGCAATTTACAATCGTCGGATTAGACTCTCCAAAACTACCATCATTGTACCAACCAGCCCCCGACCTCGAACGGTGCCCCTGCGATGCTTTCCAATTCTTCGCACAACCACTGATAATGTGAAATCCATCAATGACAGTCTCCTCACTTACATTTCGAGTGTATATGACATTAAAACTATTATCTTCTATTCCTTTATCACCAATTTCACCACTCAAAACAGTTAAGTTATTCAGTGGATTTCGCTTATTTAAGAACACTTCATTTCCTTTAAATCCACCATACAACTTCACTCCATTTGGAATAGTAAATGATTGATTGCGATTCTTATTTTTGGTCGGTTTATACGTACCCGCAGCGACCCAAATTTCCGTCCCTTTTTCTGCATTTTGCAAAACCTTCGCTAAGTCTCCCGACGCTTTATTCCACGAGATACCATTACCAATGCCGTGTGGTTTGACATAAATAATCTTGGCTTGTAAATCAGTTGGTGTTCCCATTAGTATGCATAATAGAAGGCATAGCAGAGTCTCACGAATGGGCGCGCCCATCGCAAATGTTTGTAAGTAATTCATGTTTTTAACTTTTAGCCCAATAGGGATGCTATCAAAAAATTAATGGGTGGGTATGCAGCTTAAATTTTCATAATTCGCGTTCCTTATGCTGCTGTTTTTGTGCATCCGATTAGTTATTTTTTAAAATTCAAATACT
>CAYUNA010000013.1:8966-21403 GCA_964445895.1 uncultured Saprospiraceae bacterium
CCTTATGCTGCTGTTTTTGTGCATCCGATTAGTTATTTTTTAAAATTCAAATACTATTTTTTATTTCTTCCTTTATTCTTCAACCTTGATTTAAATAAACTTAGAGCATGTCTAGTTTTTAATCAATCCGTCCTTTGCTAATGCGCACCTCCGTTCGTCGATTCGCCTGATGCTCATCTTCTGTACATTCTACCCCATCAGAACAACGATTTACCAATTGATTTTCACCAAATCCACGCGCAGTAATTCGATGCGATTCTATGCCTTTCGCTATAATGTATTGCTTTGCAGACTTCGCTCGATTTTCCGACAATTCATCATTATATGCATCCGATGCTCGACTATCCGTGTGTGACCCCAACGCAATGTGAATGTCTGGATGACGGCGCATAACTGCTACTACTTTATCCAAATCTGGTTGAGCATCCCAATTCCGAATGTTGTACTTATCAAAATCGTAATAAATGTCTTTCAATTCGATGGTGATGCCGTTTTCGAGCATTTCTTCAGCAGAACGTGGGAGTTCACCAGCAGGCGAAGTATTTACACCACCTGAGTATACGCCATCGTTTGTAGGATTTGGATTACTATAATCGTAAGGGTTGTAATCTTCTGTCTTTGGATAAGGACTCGTATTGGTATTTGGGTTATTATCATACGTCACAAATTCTCCATCAGGACTAATACTTGGTGGCAATAATTTCAAATCTTGCGTTAGTGTTTCCATCCCTTCACAACTCATATCGACAGTACTCGCCAACCCATTATCTTCTTTAAAATTAGCTTTCGTACCTCGTACAACAAAGTCACAGCCACACGGCAAACATGGAAATTGATAGTTTCCGCCTGCGTCCGCCCGTACTTCTTCCGTTTCTCCAGTACACAAGTCAACCAAGGTCACGGTCGCATTTGGAATCGGATTGCCAAATTTTCGGTTCGTAACGATACCTCGCAAACTAATACATTGTGCGGGTGTCATTGGAATACAAAATTCACCATTCGCCAAATTTTCTGCCGTTACTTCTTGTCGAGATTCTTTGTAGCCATCCATTTTCCCAACCAAAACATACTTGCGTGATGGTTTGTAATTCATCGAAAATTGACCGTTGGCATCGGAAGTATAGCTGCTATTTTCTCCATCATCAAATGGGTCACGACGTTTGACTGTCAAAGTATATTCGCCCTCCACATTTGTTGGTTTCAAAGACATTAAAAAATCTTCTTCAAAACCCATAAAGCTTCCATCATCTGCTTGCGCCAAAACGTTGATTTTTACATCTGGCAAACGCTCTCCAGTTCCTTCATCGAACGTACAAATCGAAGCAAATAATTTCGGTGCACTTGGCTTCTTATTGCCTTGTGGATTTTTTAGTTTAAAACTATAAATGTCATCCTTTCCTAAACCATCTTCACGAGCAGACGTAAAATATCCTTCCGTTCCGGTTACATTTAGGATGTATCCAAAATCGTCTTTATTAGAGTTAAATGGTTTATCTAAATTAATAGCTTCACCCCATGAGAACTCATCCTTTTTTTCTACATAAAAATTATCCAAACCACCTAAACCACCCCATCCATCGGATGCAAAATAAAGCGTTCCATCGTCGTAAATAAAAGGAAAAAGTTCGTTTCCAGGTGTATTGATAGTCGAGCCTAAATTCTCTGGACTACTCCACTTCCCTGCCGAAAACGTCGATACATACAAGTCCATACCACCAAATCCACCTTCACGGTCAGAAGCAAAATAGAGCTTTTGACCATCAGGAGAAAGTGTAGGGTGAGCGTCATTAGAAACCCCATCTCCAAGGTCCAATTGACCTTGCTCACCCCAAACACCGCTATTGTTAAATGCAGTATAAATTTTGAGTATGTACTCTTTATTTTTGGTCTTTTTAGTCAAATTTTTTGTAAAGAACACCTGGTCGCTACTTTTGCTAAACGCAACGGGCCCCTCATGAAATCGGTCTGCCAATTTTAAAGAAAATAGCTCTGGTTCAGCTTGCTTACCTTCACTGTTTTTTTCAGAATAAAACAGCGTATTGTAATCATCTCCAGTCCATAAATCCTTCTTTCGACCCGCTACTTCCGCTTGTCGATTAGACACAAAAACAATCCCACCATCCATGTATGACGGACTAAAATCAAGCATATTGGAGTTTAATGCCCACGCATTTTCTACCTCTACCTCTTTACTTGGTTCAAACTCAATCGCTCGGTCAATTGCCTCCGCCAAACGCATGCCACGAGCGTCATTATTACGCCCCATGAAAGCATCGTATTTCAAGTAATGCTCCTTCGCCTTAGCTAAATTTCCATTAGAATGCAAGGCTTGCGCATAATACAAATGAATGATTGGGTCACTCGCCGAATCGACAATTTGAGCGTACCATTTTTCTGCATTTTGGGTATCATGATTAAGGCGATAACCGTTAGCAATTTTTTCCATTGCTTCTTGCGATAACTTGCCATCGCGGTACATTTCGATGGCTTCTTGGTAGCCTAACCGATTGTACATTTTATCCGCTTTATTATTTTCGGTTTTGGCTTTCCCTTCTTCGACGACAGTCTCTTGCGCGAGAAGTGGATTATTCACCAATAAAACCAGCATTATTATTTTAAGTAAATGAGCTTTCATTCTTTGAAAATTTTAATGTGTTTAGAAAACGCAGGTAGCCGATACCTGTTTTATTAAAAGAACCTTGGGTTACGAACTCCCTTCTCATCTTTCACCAAGCAATAGCCCAGCATCACTTCTACTGTTCCTTTATTAAAATCATTTAATTTGGATAATGAATAATCGTACGCCGCGCCGATTTTAAATTGTGGTGTAATTTGAAATTCTGCCAAACCCGAAATCGAGCCATTATCACCTTTCAAACCAGAATTACTAAAGCGGTAGGTCGCGCCCAACCACAATTTGTCAAAAAAGCCAAACGTCGCATTGACATCAAAATCCCAAGGTGCATTTTTAACATATTTTGCCAATACTCCTGGTCGAAATTTAATGGTTTCGGAAAGGGACAAAATCATTCCTCCCATTAAGTAAAAATGCGGTGTCTCTCCAGAAAAATCATTTACAATACCGTTGTTGCTCGCTTGCAAGCCTTTTTTCATTAAACGTGGGGCAGAGACACCCGCAAAGAATTGCTTATTTTCAAAATAAACGCCACCGCCAAAATTGACGGTTGAAAATGGATTAAAACCTTCTGCCAATAACGGATCATCAATCGAAATCGTTTGAATTTCTTCCTCATCCGCAGAATAGCGGCGATAAGAACCTTGCAAACCAAAACTTAATGCGCCCTCTCCTATCAATACCCGATAAGAATAAATGCCACTAAAAGTCGTTGCATTAAAATAGCCGATTTTATCACTCATTGCCGAAAGTCCAATGCCGATTTTATTATTTAGCAAAGGCATGTTAAAACTGAATGCCGAAGTTGAAGGCGCACCTTCCAATCCCAACCATTGTTCGCGGTGTGTCAGCGTAAAACACGGACATCCACCACTGCCTGCATACCCCGGATTGAAAAGCATTTTATTGGCTGTGAATTGGGAAAAATTAAATTCCTGCTGCCCAAAACTAAGTAAGGGAAGGAGGAGGAGAATGGTGTGTAAAATGTGCTTTTTCATATTTTATTTTTTTGATAAATCAAAAAAAGTATTCTAAACGCTGATTGAACTGATTCGCATAGATTTGATGCTTATTTTCATTCAATCATTAGACCTATTTGAATCAGTTTAATCAGCGTTTTATATTTTTTAATTTTAATTAAAATTTTAACGTTTTATGACTACATAACCGCGCAGTACCGTCTTCGCCTCATCCGTCAAGCGCACGCAGTAGAAGTAAGTTCCGACAGGTAAATCTTTGCCTTTAAACGTTCCTTTCCAATCGTTTTGGTAATCATCGTTGAAGTAAACTTCATCCCCCAATCGATTAAAGATAGCAACTTCGCTACCCTCAAATTGAATGGTAGCAGGCACAACAAATGCGTCATTGATGCCATCTTCATTAGGCGTGATGGTATTCGGGACAAAGTAATCCTCGTCACTGTTGCCAACCAAAGTAATGGTAACGGTCGCCATGTCGCAAATTTCATCGCATTCGTTGCTACAAATCATATAAGTAAATTGGTCAGTTCCAAATGCACCAGGGAATGGCATGTAAGAAACTATTCCATTGCCAAGATCAATCAAATCACCTTGAGATGGGACGGTAACTACATTAAAAGTATAGCCATCAGGATTGCCGACCGCATCGTTTTGAATCAAATTAACAGGTGGCATCGTATCGTTGACAAAAGCAGCAAAATCATCATTTATCGCCTCAATTGCATCGGTAAAAATAGAAACCGTATCTGTGCTATATTCGCCACAAGCTGCAGTAGAAAGTGTCCAAACAAATTCATTAACGCCTTCCTCCAGGTTCACAACCTGGGTATTGGCTTGGTTTGGATTCAAAACAGTTCCAGTGTTCAAAGCTGTCCATTGACCTGAACCGCTGCCTGGAACAATTGCGCTCAAGGTTAAGGTTTCAAAATCACTACACAGCGTTTGATTGTCACCTGCTTCTGCCACATTATTGGGTGCATCAATTACGCTAATTTCAAAATAATTGGACAGTGGCGAAGGACAACTATTGACTACCGCCGTAGCATAGTATTGTCCCGTTTGAGCTGCTGTTATTGCATTAATCGTAATGGTCGCATTATCAGTAGAATCTAATCGTTCACCAGTTTGCGCATTGTAAAATTCAAAAGTTGCACCTGCTGGCGGATTCGTAATTTCTAAGGTCAAATCACTGCCAGCACAGGCTTCATTTTCACCATCATTGATAAGTAAAAATGGCGTTTGAATTTCGTTTTGTACCTGTACCATAGTCGGCGTAGAAGTAATGTTGCAACCATTAAAATTAATGACTGCAAAATATTCGCCCACTTGCGCATCCGTCGCATTTTCTAAAACAGGATTGATGACTGTCGAGCTAAAGCCTGCTGGGCCGTACCATTGATAAGTCGCGCCTGTAATCAATGGAACTTCCAATTGCACATTCTCTCCAAAACAAGCTGAATTCGCCTCGCTACTGTTTGTCGCAACGGGTGGCGATGCTTGACTAAACACCTGTACTTGTTGGATATTAGAGGTATCTGTTGCGCAGCCATTGACCTGTGCGACCACGAAATACAGTCCTTCATTATTTGCATCTACATCATTGACAAACAAAGTTGCAGTAGAGGTAATTGACAACGGAACGATGGACGAACCATTGTCAAAATACCACTGATAACTGGTGTTTTGTCCACTATATAAGGACGCATTTAACGATAGCGATTCCCCCTCACAGAGGAAATCTGAATTAATACTCAATTCTGGTGTAGCTGGATTTTCGACCGTCACTTCGATTGGATTAGACAGTTCGGATTCACAGCCGTCTGCAGTTACTTTTACAGAAAATGGAGAAATCATCATTGGGTCAGTTGCGCCCATAGTCAAGACTTCGGTATTGCCTACGACGATGCCATTGCCGTTTTTCCATTCGTAATTTACATTTGTACCCGTTGGTGGATTCTGTACGGTCAAAATCACATTGCTTTCTTCACAGATTGGACCATTGGCGAAGGCTGTTGGTTTTTCTGGAATAGCCGTAATAAACTCGACATCAAAGGATTGTGATTTTTGACAGCCACTTTCTGACATCATTGTCAAAACGTAAGAACCATTGTGGTTAATTGTTGTATTAGTAATTATTGGATTCTGGGCATTGGAGGTAAATCCATTTGGTCCCGTCCAAAAATAAGTTGCATTTTGCGCACCAGCGATAGTGTTTGAATTTAATGCCAATTCTCCACCTTCGCATGGTTGATTTAAACTAAAATTTGGTGCTAATTCTGGCGTTTCCAAAATCTCAATTTCGAATTCAGCTGACTGATGGATACAGTTGTCCACTTGCACCATTACTTGATACATGCCTGCATCTGCTGGACTAAACGGTTGTACAATCAATTGATTAGACGAGTTACCCGTCATGATACTACCGTTTTTCATCCAAACATAATCCACGTCATAACCTGCGTAATATTGTGTTTCCAATTCCACTTCTTCGCCCATACAAACAGGACCAGAATAGGTGATAATTGGCTCTGGAATAAAATCTAAAATATTATTGATACCCATTGTTTTGGTTGTTGCACAACCTAATTCATTGGTCACCGTCAACATGTACATGCCGTTTTCAGCTGTGCCAACGTTTTGCAAAACTGGGTTTGCTTCATTGGAATAAAAGCCATTTGTACTTTCCCAAACATAAGTCAAACCTGTTGTGTCGCCCGCTACATTTACTCGCAATTCCAGAGGTTCAGGCACGCAATCTGTCCCCATATTGTAAGCGGCATCCAATTCAAAATCTGGTGCGGCTACTGATTGTACACTCGTCACGTAGGTATCTGTCGCAGATGGACAATCCACTCGCGTTACCGTTAATTCATAAATTGCATTGCCATCAACAGACATCATTGGATTGGGCAAAGTGGACAAAACAGTCGTTTCGCCCAACAATCGCCATTCATAAGCCACATTTGGTAAAGCCGTTGCCAATAGTTGAACATCTGTACCATTACAAACTTGTGGGCCGCTATTTGTGACACTCAACACAGGGATACTTGCTTGTTCTACAAAACATGCCGTTGAATATTCAGAATATTCGCCATCCACATTCACTCGCACGAAGAACGGCTGAATCGCGTCTGGGTCGTTCGATGCAATGTCCAAAGTTGGTGTGTTGCTAATCAAAGTTCCCGCTGCGTTAATCCATTCAAATTCGATGGTCGTACCGCTATAAAATTGGTCAATCGTGAATGACATCATCGAGTTGCCGCAGACTTCATCTGGGCAGACAATCAATGGTTGGGCTAAATTTCCACTACCGCCATTTCCATCATTTATCATAATGAAAACGGTCGCGATGTCGCAATTTTGTGGATTTTCATCATCACAAACTTGATATGCAAAACTGTCATTTCCAATATATCCTGAGTTCGGTGTGTAGGTGTAATTTCCATTTGAATTAATAGAAACCATTCCAAACGATGGCGGCGAAACTGGCGTTGTATTGACCGCCAAAACGCTACCATTTGGATTTTCATCATTTAAAATAATGTTACCATTCACCGGCGTATTTACCGTTGTTTGATAAAAATCGTCAATCGCTTCCAAAGTCGAGGAGTTCACTACATTAATAGTGATGATTCCTGTATCGCAATTTGGTGGCGTATTGCCATCACAAATTTCATATTCAAAACTATCCGACCCCGCAAAACCAGGATTGGGTGTGTAAGTGTATGTGCCATCTGGATTTAAAGTGACAGTACCATCATTAGGCCCGCTATTTGGAATTAAGGTCACGGTAATGGCTGCCCCATTTGGAAACTGGTCGTTATCCGTTACATCGCCATTAGTGGTCGTTTCAGCAGGTGTAGAAACATTGTCATCAATAGCTAAAATTGGCCCATTCACCGTAATTGTTACCGTTGCAATATCACATAAAGGCGGGTTTTCACTATTGCAAAATTCATATTGAAATGAATCTATACCTGTAAAATTCGCGTTTGGAATATAAGTGTAAGTTCCATCAATATTGAGGGTCACGGTTCCGTTATTCGGGCCGCTATTTGGTACCAAAGTGACGGTTTCTCCACCGTTTGATGGAAAATCATTGTCTGTTACATTACCTGATGCTGTCGAATTTTGAGTAATCGAAATGTCGTCATCAATAGCGGCAACTATCGCTTGTATGTTTAGCGTAACAATTGCGGTTTCGCAAACAACAGGGTTGGTATCGTAGCAAATTTGGTAAGTAAATTCATCTGGGCCGAGGTAATTATTATTTGGAATATAATCAAATGTTCCATCCGCATTCATCATGACAGTGCCATCCGAAGGATTGGAAATCATCGTTACTGTAGTGGGAATGTTAGTATCCCAAGTATCGTTGTCAACTACAATACCTGAGAATATGTTATTGAAATTCACCACAAACGTATCATTCACCGCAGTTAATTGTGGTAAAATATTTAAAGTCACCAGTGCCGTATCACATGGAAATGGAAATGCATTGTCGCAAAGTCGATAGTAAAATGAATCTACACCTACAAAACCACTATTGGGAATATAAGTGAAGTCTCCATCGCTTTGAATAATCAACGTTCCATTAACTGGGTTGACAACATGCGTCGTTGTAGTAGAAATACCGTTTGGAATAATATCATTCGGAATGACTGTGCTTTCAAAAGGTGTATTTGAGGTTGCTGTAAAGCTATCATCGACGGCAAAAATGCTACTCGACACGTTTAAATAGACAGTCGCTAAAGAACAGGTCTGCGGCATTCCAGTATCGCAAAGATTGTATTGGAATGAATCAATACCTACAAATCCATTTATTGGCATGTACATAAATGTGCCGTCAAAATTCAAAACTAAAGTACCGTTTGATACATTTTGTGAAACCGAATAAACCACATTAATACCAGCAGAATGGTTATCATTTGAGACAACGGTTCCACCGAAATTGCTATTAAATTCAACATCAAAATTATCGTTAACTGCTATAATATCCGGTTGGACGATAATTTGTACCGTTGCAGTATCACAAGTTTGAGGCATCCCGCCATCACAGAGAATGTAGTCAAACATATCCAATCCAGTGAAGCCAAAATTCGGGGTGTAGCTATAGCTTCCGTCCGTATTCAAAATTAAAGTTCCGTTGCTGACATTATTTAGAAGAGTGACATTTAAGTTGACACCCGACACGTATAAATCATTGTCAGTGACGTTTGCATTACTCGTCGTATTAACTGAAATTTGATAAAAATCGTCGTTGGCCATAATTTCCGAAACGATGGTCAAACTGACGTGTGCCGTATCGCATTCTTGCGGTGTATTACTGGTGCAAACAACATAATCAAAGCCGTCAATACCAACAAAGCCATTATTTGGCGTATAGGTGAATGTGCCGTCGATGTTGAAAATTAAATTTCCAAAAGCGACGTTGCTGCCCGTCAACAAAGTAGTCGTAAGTGTTCCACTATTTGGATTATAATCATTGGTTAAAACGGTATTTGAAATAGCCGTATTTAACATGCCAATATAATCGTCATTGACTGCTAACAATTCATCAGAACCTGTAACAGTAATTTTAACTTGCGCGAAATCACAAACTTCGGGAAACCCATCGTCACAAACCTTGTAGAGAAAGAAATCAAAACCGATAAATCCGAGATTAGGTATATAATTAAATGTACCATCTGAATTGATGCTAACCGTACCATTACTCGGTGGCATTGATAAGGTGTATTGCAAATTATTGGCTGCTGGATTTAAGTCATTGCTGCTTGAATTACCCGCAATTGGCGTATTTACAAAAGTAGTCAAAGAGTCATTATTGGCGACCAAATCATTACCCGCAGTAACAGCAAAAGTTATCAAACCAATACTACATGTCGTCGGAAATGTATCACCACAAACTTGGTATAGCATCGTATCAATACCAGTAAAGTCCAAGTCTGGCGTATAAGTAATCGTGCCATCTTGTTGTAAATCAACCGTCCCATTATCGGTCGTACTACCATTAATGTATAAAGAATTTAAGCCATTGTTTAAGTAATTGGTATCATTTTCCAATACATTTTCAATAATAGTTGAATTAACATAAACATTGAAAAAATCATCCTCTGCTTCTACTCTTGGAACACAAAAAGTAAAGCCTGGAAATTTCACACAAACTAAACCATCTTGTCCAGAACCTGCCGTAGTTAGCTGTTGTCCAACATTGATAGATTGAGAATTTGGAAAAGCAAATGGGTCTTCACGTTCCATCAACCGAACCTCGCTACCGGTACAAAACCCACTATTTTTAAACGTAAAAAGTGGCACTTTTACGCCCATTTCGTAAGGAATATTAGTTGTGCCCAAACTTTCCAAACCAAAAGAGATGTAATCAAAATCAGGGTTTTCTAATGGTGCATTTTGACGAGAATTATCATTAAATGTTACCCCTGGAATTAAATTCGTCAACTCACTTACGACAAACGAACCCGTCGAAACGACAATCGTCACTTGCGCTGTACTGGTAATGTTAAACGGGAAATTCCAAGTGATATCAGGAATCACCGAGACTTGATAGCGGCCATCTGCCAATAATTCTAGTTCATATTCTGCTATACAATTGTCACAATCGGCTTCATTACCAACCACTACTGGATTTTGGTCATAAACTGTTGCACAATTGGTCAAATCATTTCGAATAATGACATTATAAGCCCCTTCCGCTAAATCAATGAAATTAGCATTCGGTGACCAGTTTTCACCATTATCAATCGAATACTCTAAATCTGAAGTATCTGAAGAAAAAATACTAAGTCCACCATTAGAAGCGGTGCAAGAAGTCAAATTATTAAAACTTATGGAATCAATTACTGGACTAGTCGACCCAGCAAAACTCAACGTAACGGTATCACCTAATACTTCACACGTCATATTTCCATTTCGAATTTTGGTAATATACGTTCCAACGCTAAGTCCTGTAAAGTTGTTAGTTTGTGACCAAGATGCACCGTCGTCGATTGAATATTCAGGCGAAATCGAACTACTTGCAGACAAAGAAATACTTCCATTATTAATGCCACAACCAGATGGATTATTGGCAAATGAACCATTGAAAACTGGAGGTTCTGGTGCAGTGATAATCACTGGATTACCATCGTACAACATTTCGCACGTCTCTCCTGCATAGCGAATAGCAACCCAATATTCCCCTTCGGGTAAAAGTGAAAAATTGTTCGCTGTTTGCCACGTCATTCCCGTATCAATACTGTATTGAATGGCTACAGAAGAAGAAGTTTCTATTGAAATTGAACCATTACCAGAGTCACAATTGGTCAAGTTGCCAATAGTAATGTCTGTAATTTCTGGAGCAATTGGCGCTTTTAATTCAGAAGCACAATTTTCAACCAAACCATTCGTCCCCATCGTTTTAATAAAATGTCCCACCATTCCATTTTCTGAATTAGGCATTGCAAATGGGTCATTTTCTGACATTAAAAACAAGCTATCACTTTCGCAATTGCCTAAGTTTTCAATCGTAAACAAGGGTACTACCAAACCACGTTGATAATTTAAACTTGTCGTTCCATTACTCGCTAATTCAAAAACGAAATAATCAAAATTTGGAGATTCTGAAGGAGAAATAAAGGAATTTGTCAAAGTAAAATTTACTCCAGGCTGCGTATTCATCAAGTTGCCAGGACTAAACGTTCCCGTTGGTACAACGAGCGTTGTCAGCATCGAATCGGTGATGTTTAGCGGAAAGTTCCATGCTGTATCTGCCACCATAGCAACCGAATAAGCACCATCTCCCAATTGAGAAATTTGATATTCGACCACGCAGGCTGTATTCGATTGACAGTTTGCACCACCAACTCCGTATGCCCCCTCAAAATTATTTACGCCTGTTCCACCACCAAAAGTAGTAATTTGACAAGAGACATTCGCGTTTTGTGAATTGGGTGGATAAAACGGGTCGTCATCGAGCATAATTTCGGCTTCACCCGTACAAACTCCATCGTTGGTGAACGTAAAAAGATGCGTTTCCACGCCCAACTCGTAATTAATTTCAGAGGTTCCAAGACTGGTCAGACCAAATGAGATATAGTCAAATCCAACCTCCTCTGGTGGAGAATTATACCGCGCATTATTGGCCCAAAAAGTACCCGGAACCAAAGAAGTGACATTGGCAATATTCATGCCTCCGGTCGGTACTTTTAGCGTGACTTGCGCCGTGCTTGTAATGTTGTCAGGGTCAGTCCAAGTGACCGACGGCAACAATGAAACCCGATAAGTTGAATTATCAGATAATAACTCCACTTTAAACTGAATTTGCGCCGACGCAGACATAGTCCACATTAAAGCAAATAGCAACAAAATGAAGCTTTTTTTCAATCGGGGGATTGGAGATGATTCGGAAAATTTGGCATTATCATTTACCCCCAAGCAAGGCCAATTGACCATTTTTTTGCTTAGATTAGGTGTAAATGAATCTGCTTTTTTCCTTTTGTAAAAAAAGCGACTCATAACAAAGATGTTAAATTCAGCAGGACGATATATAGCTCACTTTTTTAAAATTCACTATATATCAATATCGAACATTAGCATTCGATTATATTTGATTTAAAAAATAGACATTTTTGTTTTTTATTGTTTTTAAATGTCTGTTAATAGCGGTATTTTTTAAACACCAATTCCTGTCTGAATTGTTAAGAGAAAATTCCATATAAATGAAAATCAAAACGAAAATGAAAAAACGCTTTTACTGAAAATTCACTCTCTGGCTTAGGAACGCGAAGTAAATAACTTAACATTCTTGAGAGGATATTTTGTTCTCA
>CAYUNA010000014.1:0-20853 GCA_964445895.1 uncultured Saprospiraceae bacterium
TTTGCGCGATGGCTAACCACCCTGTGTAGGTTCGACTCCTACTCTCACAGCAATAGTTGTTAGTGTTGAGTGTCCAATGCGGCACTAACAACTAACAACTCTACACTCACCACTATTTCGTATTTTCGCGTCATGATACCAAAACTCATCGTACATGGTGGCGCGTGGAACATTCCCGACGAATTTGTCGCGGCACATCTCAATGGCGTTCAAAACGCTATCCAACAAATATATCCTTTATTATCTAATGGCTTATCTGCGCTTGATGCGGTAGAAAAAGCAGTAAATATACTTGAAGCAGACCCAACGTATGATGCGGGGCGTGGGGCATTTCTCAATGAGATTGGCGAAATTGAACTAGATGCGCTCATCATGGATGGACGTAATCTGAACGTTGGTTCGGTAGCTGCTGTACAAAATTTATTGCATCCCGTCAGTCTTGCACGCAAGGTGATGGAGGAAACGGAACACTGTCTAATCGTCGGTAAAGGAGCAATGAAATTTGCTAAAACCATGAACTTTCAGGAACTTCCCCCCGAAGCATTACTCACCGAACGCGAGCTTGTTTTTTTTAATAAAATTAGAAACGATTCAACTTTTAGAACGGAATTACCGTTTGAATTTACGCCAATGGATACGGTTGGTGCGGTAGCAATGGACGCCAATGGTAACTTTGCAGCGGCAACTTCAACAGGTGGCACTGCTCGAAAATTGATGGGTCGCGTAGGCGATAGTCCAATTGTGGGAGCGGGTGGTTATGCAGATAACGAATTAGGTGCTGTTTCGACAACGGGTTGGGGAGAAAGTATTATGAAAGTATTGTTAGCTAAAACGGTTTGTGATGGTTTTGAAAATCAATCTGCAATGGAAGCCGCACAAAGAGGAATTGCTATTTTGAAAAAGAAAGTGAATGGATTGGGTGGTGTGATTGGCATTAATCAGCGTGGGGAATATGCGTTTGCGCACAATACACCGAGGATGGCGTTTGCTTACGCCAATGAAGAGGGAGCGGTGATTTCAAATATAAAGCTAAATGCTCAAATTAGATAGATTTTGACACTGATTTCAAGTAGGTTTAATGTAGATTTCATTTTTGGAAAAACATCATATTTATTTGAAATCAGCACAATCAGTTCTATCAGCAGCAAAAATCGTGTGTCAAATTTTTAAATAATTATCAATTTTGAAAAATAAAAAATCTGCCCTCCTTATCTTCATCAAAAATGTCGAAAAAGGAAAAGTCAAAACTCGGCTTGCAGCTACTGTCGGCGATGATAGAGCTTTAGAAATTTATCAAGCCCTCCTTGGCCATACCCGAAAGATTGCCACAGCTACTGATGCTGAACGTTACCTTTTTTACAGTCAATTTATTGAAAAAGACGATGCCTGGTCAAATGTCGATTTTCAAAAACTGCTACAAATCCAAGGCGATTTAGGCGAAAAGATGGCGGAGGGGTTTCGTCATGCATTTCAACAACATGAAAAAGTGGTCATTGTCGGGAGTGATTGTGCTTCGTTGACGGAAGAAATTGTAGCAGATGCTTTTAAGATTTTAGACGAGAAAGATTTTGTGATTGGTCCTGCGATTGACGGTGGATATTACTTAATTGGGATGCGACAATTTACGCCCGAAGTTTTTCAAAATATCGAATGGAGTACGGAAGCCGTTTTTCCAGATACGGTCAAAAAAATTGAAGGCTTGGGCAAGACCTTTGGCTTACTTCCTGAATTATCGGATATTGATTTTGAAGAAGATTGGGAAAAGTATGGCTGGGAAATTTAGAGATGGCGCGCGACGAGCTAGATATTAGACTTTTTGAATTTAAAATCAAAAAAGGGCGACTCATACCAAATGAGTCGCCCTTCTCTTTGCCCAACCGTGAGTCGTGAGCCAATAACCGTAAGCCGTTATTTTTCTATTTCAAAACTATATTTAACAGTCTCAATAACTGGCATATCGTCATCAGGTGTTCTATTTTTCAAGAAAATATCAATGTCGATAGTTTCTGATTCTGTTTTTTCAGTACTATCAAAAACAACATGAATTGTTGCAGAATCTCCTGGTTTGATTGTACGTTTTGACTCATTTGTCGTCGTACAATCACAGGCACTGATGATGTCAATTTCGGCATTGGTATCACCGACGTTGGTTACTTTATAGGTATGCTCGCGTTTTTCACCAATTTTGACCTTTCCAAATTCTATCATTCGGTTGTCAAACCGCAACACAGGCAGCCCTTTCAAATCCTTTCGACCATACAAAGAAGAGAATTTATGAATCTCTACTTGAGGTTGTGGTTTAGGACTTAGTTTTTTTTTTGTGTCGGCATAGATTGTTTATCCGGCATTTCATTTACCTTTTCATCAATCTTTTTATTACCCAATTGAATCAAACGAGTTTCTTCGATGATGATACTTTTCGGCCCGTCGATGATTTTAAACTCTGTACGACGATTCAATTGGTGCGCGATTTCCTGATTTTCTTCACCTTCAATCTTGCCAATAAATTCTTCTGTCAACACATCGCCCGTATTCAAGAAGCCGTAACGTGCCGCTACTTTTTCAGAAACAGTTTGAGGAACAGATTCGCCGTATCCTTTGGCTACAATTCGGAAACGTTTGATTGCACCTTCGTTTTTCGCCAACAACCAGCGCCGTGCTGCATCTGCCCGATTTTGTGCCAATTTTTGATTCGCAGCATCACCACCACGAGCATCCGTATGAGAGGATAATTCAATCTTCATCGCAGGATTTTCTACCATGATTTCATAAATAAAATTCAAACTTGGCTCTGCATCTGGGCGAATATTAAATTTACTGAAATCGTATAAAATATTTTCCAGTACAAATGGTGTCTCGCTTGTAATTGTAATCGTTTTCGGTAATGGTTTCAACGTCAACATTTCATTAAATGTCTTATTGTCCAAAACACCGACGGTATTAAATTCAGCGATTTTATTTTCATAATTATCAGCCGAAGCAACAATTTTGTATGCTTTATCTAACTCAATATCAAATGGAAAATCGTTACCCGAAGTATTCGTTTTTCTATCTACTTTTGTTTCTTTGCCATCCACTATTTCAAATAACTCCATGGTCACACCAGTCAATGCTACCTTGTCCAAAGAATCCATAGCAACTGCGACTAAATCCACTTCAATTTTACGCAAATTGATGTTGTAAATGTCGTCACAGCAGGTTTTACTTTTTACCGAACGCGAACCTTCCGCAATCCGATTAGAAGTCAAAAATCCTCGGTAACCTTCCTGATCTAACATGAATCCTAAGTCATCCGCAGGTGAATTGTAGCCCAAGCCCATGTTCTTAGGGTCGCCCCAACGTACACCATTCCACTCTGATTTGAAAACATCAAAACCACCGATACCTGGATGTCCAGTTGAACTAAAGTACAACATTCCATCTCGATAAAAGCCATCAATTTCATCACCGACGGTATTGACACGTGGTCCTAAATTTACAGGGTCGCCATATACGCCATCCCCTTTTTCAGTGGCATAATATAAGTCCCATCCACCTTCTCCACCATCGCGAGTAGACGCAAAAAACAATACTTTCTTTCCAAATAATTCACCCATTGCAGGGGATTTATTCAATGCACCTTCGATGTTGATGCCCGTCAATTCTTTACCTGCTGACCAAGTACCGCCCTTATCGGTACTCATGTAGATTTTACTCTCTTTCAGTTCATTACCATCTAACAATTGCTGGCAGTAAAACATTTTTTTGCCGTTTGCTGACAAGCGCACATTACTTGTATGGTAACCTGGACGATTGATATTTTCACCCATTGCAGCACCTTCGCCCCAGCCTTTATCGCCAGCCGTTGAAGTATAAACTTTTGCGTGATAATCATTATTTTTTTCATCAATCAACACCACTTCATTGGCTGCCAATGTCGAATAATACATCGTTTTACCATCATTTGCTAAAAATGGGTGGTATTCTGATGTCTTGGTATTAACTTCTCTACCAGCATTAGAAATATTCAAATCTTTGTTATCTTCTGGCTTCATGGCTATTGCTAACTCTGCTCCTGCTTTTTCTTTTTCTGCTAATTCTTTCAAAACAGGATCAGTAACAGATGCCAAATACTTATCAAATTCTTTAACAGCCTCTGCTGGTTGACCATTCATTTTTAACGAACGACCATATTTGAAACGGTATTCCCCATACTCGTTTTTCTTGTCTCGCTTGAGTAAAGTACCATAGTTACGAGCTGCTTTTTTATAATCGCGAAGCATATAGCTCAACTCTGCAATCGGTAAACTCAACGTTCGGTCTTTAGATTCCTTCTTCGCCTTTTCGTACCACTCGATTGCATTGTAGTAATCTTTCTTTTCCAACTGTTCCTCTGCTGTGACCAACATTGAAGCGAGCGTTTCTTTATTCAAGGGTTGCGCCATCAATACGCCAGAAAACAAGAGTGAGCAAATTATAATAGATAAACTTTTCATATTATTTTGACTATTTAAAAAAATGAAAATCAAATTGAAACTTAAAATTAAAAACCCTTCCGCTTCTAATCTTAACCTTCTCTACTTTGACGTTTTCATTCTCATTTTATTTTAATTTTTTAAATATTAAAGTTGTGGACACAAGACCGCTGGCGTTACCTGTGGTTTTTTGTACACTTTAATAATATAGTTTGCTGCGATTTCAAAACCGCCATTTCCATTATTCGCATCACTCAAACCAGACAAAGTTAAATCATAACCCAATGCTACTCTCAAATCACCGTAATCCAAACCAACCAAAATTTCTCCTGCGTCACCGATTCTATAGCCTAAACCAAATTTTAATTTGATATTTTTCTCTTTATTCAACATATATCCACCCCAACCTTGCAGTTGCAATTGGCTTGCAGATGCCATATTCGTAAAATATAAAGTCGGTGCAATACTGAATTTTTCATTCAAATCCATTTCCAACTCAGCGTGACCAATGAAGCGAAATTTGAAATCACGATCATCTTCACTACCTCCTGCTACACTCAAATCTGGCGTAGTCAAGTGTCTGGCAGAAAGTCCCGCTGTTAAGTTAGTTGTTTTATTCAACTTAGACTTCAGCATAACCCCAGCATTCAAATCCAATCCAGAAGCATCTGCATCCTGGTCAAAAGTTTCATTTCCATTTTCCGGACCAACCATGCTTTGATTTAATGAAATATTATCAGTTCCTAAAAACTCAGCAGCAGAATAACTTCTGGTCAACTGACCACCTTGAACTCCGAATGTCAATACAGACGTACTTTTTCTATTCAACGAATAGTGAAATGCACCAGATAATTGAATCGTGGACGTTTTTTGACCCAACGTTCCTACATTATCTTGATATGCCATCAATCCTACCCCAACCCAGTGTCGCTTGCCAACCATAAAAACGGGCGCATCTGCAAAAAACGCAGGTGTCGTAAAAGCATTGCTACTCAAAGCACTACGCCCTTGGTCGCGATAAATTCCACCAATCCGAACCGTACCGGAGTACGCACCCGACATAGCTGGATTCATATTGAGAGGATTGTAATTAAATAACGTATTGTGAATATCCTGAGCGGACAACGTCCCTATACATAGGAAGAAGAGTGCGCTAAAAAGGGTCGATTTTAAATTCATACGATTGAAATGTTTGAATGTTTGCCGAATTTGCCGAAGCATTGGCGAAACTCGATAATTATCGGTGAATAAGATTATTCGATTTGTTTTTGGACAAAAAGTTTTGCAAAAAAAGCAAAAATTTATCAGCATTTTATCCATTTTCACTTTAAAAAAGCGAAATATAGCAGTTTTCTCTTAATTATTAAAAAAAACGATGGCAAGTTAGGTGTTAAAGTTAGTCGGCCCAAAAAGAAACCTAGTATTTTTTACTGATGTGCGACATTTTAATGTTTAGGTTCACTTATCTTAGGTAACTGATGTTACACACCTGCTATTTTATAAATGAAATTAAATGCGGCGCAAAAGTAATTTACTTTAGCTAAGATTTCGTTATGCGCCTGCGGGATTCTCAAGGGAGAAGCAATTTTTTTAATGATAAAATTTACCACTCAATTTCCGTCATACACTTGAAGTGTCCTTTGGGGCATTTGCCATAACCAATTTTAGAACACGGACGACAACCTAACCCTTTTACTTCCAAAGATTTATTTTTTTGCTTTCCCTTACGGTAATAAGGAGACATACCAAATTCAGGAATCGTATTACCCCAAATTGAAATAATTTCTTTGTCAAACGCTGCCGCAATATGCATCATCCCCGTGTCATGTGTGATGACTTTTTGTGCGTCGCGGAGGTAGGCGGCCGATTCATGAAGCGTGCATTTTCCGCAGGTATTGGAAACGTGATTGCCTGATTTTTGGGCAATGATTTCCCCTTCTGCTGCGACATCTTTTCCACCAATCAAAAGTACGGGCAGCTTGATATTTTTACAGATTTCAATTATTTTTTTGGTCGGCAATCGCTTGGTAGCATGTGCCGCACCGATGGCGAAAACAACATACGGAGGACTCGCGCGCCACGGTTTTTCGGGAGGTAGAAAATAGTCAAGTCCTTCACCGTCATTTTTTACGCCGAGTGATTTGACCGCATTTAAATATCTATCTACAATGTGAATCTTCGGCAAACGGTTGATTTTAAAATTGACCATCAACCATTTTTCAATATTAATTTTATCAAAAGTCAACGTTTTGGGGAATCCCAAACCAAGCCGCACTTGCATTGTTCTCAGGTTTTTATGCAAATCGACGATGACATCATATTTTTCTTTTTTCAAATTAGGCAACACTTCTGATACCTTTTTTTGGATGGTAAAAATTTTATCCAAATATGGGTTGTGTTTTAAAATAGGTAGAAAAGACTGCTTCGTCAAATAATGAATTTCAGCGTTCAATTGTGTTTTCAAACAACGAATCACAGGTGTGGTCAGGACGATATCGCCGATGGAAGAGAAACGGATGATTAGGATTTTTTTTCGCAAATTCTTTTTTAATTAAAACAAAAAAACGTTTCGGAAAGCAACTCTCCGAAACGTTTTTTTATGCTGATATCTAACCACAAAACGGTCTGACATCTAACTTCATACTTATATTATGGTCGTACAATTTGACGACTAATTCGTACTGTTTTCACAATATCGCCATCTTCGCCAATCATTCCAATTAAGTAAATACCTCCAGGCAAACCACCCATATCGAAGCTAGTTGCATTGGTAGCATCGAATGAACGAACTTGACGACCAATTAAGTTATAAACAGCTAATTCTTTAATGTCATTAGCATCGTTACCTTCCAATTGAAAATAATCTGTCATTGGATTTGGAAATACTCGCAATGCAGAAATTACTTCTTCAGACGTACTCACCGCATCACACGTTGGGTCGTTGATTTTAACCTCAAATATAGCTGTTTCGATAACTGTAGCTGGATCAGCATCTAAGTAGTATTCAATCTGAACGGTGCAACAGCCTGGCGAACCTTTTGGCTTCACATGTAAAGAAAACAAATCGGTTACAACTTCGTTTGCCTCCAATACTGCAGCATCCAAACCATTGTCTATATTAGTCACAACTGAAGAAGAGTAACAGTTATTATTGTCACAAACCAAATATTCCCAATCCATTGGGCAGTTAGGCGTTTCTAATCGTCTCCATCTCAAGCTAACCTGCTCGCTGGTCATATTTGTCACGTCATACTTTCCGACATTATCCAAATAATTATCACTCAAATCCTGTCCTTCATAGAACATTTCTTTTGGATTAGGATTAATCTCTATAACTTGCGCTGATGCGACAAATGTGATAAAAATAAATGCTAAAAAAGGTATAATTCTTTTCATTCTTCCTTATATTTTTGGTTTAAGAAAACGTCAATTTTATTTGTAAACACAAAAATACCAAATTTAGACAATATTATTAGTAGCAATTTAAAAAAATGCAAGATAGGTTTCAATTATTTTAGGCCAAGCCGCTACTCATTGCTAATTTAATCAACTCCATTCCGTTATTGACTTGTAGTTTTTGCTGAATATGTTTTCGGTGTGTATCGACCGTTAACTTACTGATTTTCAGCACACTGGCAATTTCCTTCGACGTAAATCCTTTGACAATCAATTGCATAATTTCCTTCTCCCGGTTAGATAACCGCAGTACTTTCAACTGATTGCGCAGTTGTACATTTTCTGTCAACAATTGTTCAACCGCCCGATTTTCTTCCTTTGCTTCTTCCAGATCATTCGCTACTTCCAGCACTTGATGCACCTCTCGAAATATTTTTTTGTGAAACGCCAATTCCGCTATCAACGATTGATTTTCACGCCGCAAAGTATTGATTTCATAGTGTAATTCTTCCTTTGTTTTGCTGTGTCCATTCATGGATTCGTAAGTTTGAGATGTTACAGGATTAGGTTTATAATAGTCCATATTTTGATTGTCGTCTTTCATTTCTTGAATGATTATTTATTTTGTTTTGGCACATAGTGAATTTGCTCTACCTCGTATTTTACTATATCTACAAATCAATCTAAGAGGTGTCAGTAATCTACCACTTGGGTATAATTTGTGAAATGAACATAAAATATGTACCTTGCGTTCTGATTTAAAGGTCATCATTTTATACATCTATACCCACTTTGAGAATTAGTCACTAGAACTTCACTTGAGACACTCCACACACTTATTAACTAAAACGTTATTTTAGAAAGCTGGAAAATAATAACCTACCCATGAGGACTATTTTCCGTTTTTCATTGAATTTGAGGATTCAATCTTGCTCAGTTGGGCAAAATTGTTTTGTCAATATTCATCTATTATTCTGGTATTTAATGAACATATTTCAAAAACTTTAGTGAAATTTGAACGCTTTTTTTATTCAAATTTCTCATGAACAAAAATTATAATTCCATGCAACACATTACACCAATCAGGGTATTTGCCACTGATGACCATCCCATCGTAACGACGGGATTAGCGTCTATTTTACAAAATGAATCCAGTTGCCAGCTTGTCGGTATCGCTCATTCGCGTACTGAAATGTTACAAAAACTTGTCAAAGCCAATCCTCAAGTTTTATTGCTCGACTTACACATTCCTGGAACTGACTTCTACGACAATATTCATCAAGTCAAAAAGCTTTTACCCTGGGTTAAAATTTTAGTTTACACCTCTTATTATGGCCCTGATTTAGTCAAGTCTTTGCGCAAAGAAGGCGTTGCAGGTTGCCTTTTAAAAGGTGCGCCACCGACTGAAATCATCCACGCCATTCAGCAAGTCGTACGCGGCGAAGTTTATATTCCCAAAATTCGAAGAACTCCACTTGCTACTATTGATTCTCCCGTTGCCAAAACACAGGCAGACTTCCGAAAACGCCTTTCCCTGTCTCGTCGTGAGCAGGAAATCTTGGGCTTAATCAGTGGCGGATTGACCAGCAAAATCATCAGCGAAAAACTCTTTATCAGCAAACATACCGTCGAAACGCATCGGAAAAACATCCTGCGCAAACTCGACTTTTCGAGCAGTACAGAGTTAGTCAAATTCGCAGTCCAACAAGGGCTTGTCAATTAGCAATGAACAATTAGCAATTAGCAATGTGCAATTAAAACACGGCGACATTGCACATTGCACATTGCACATTGCTAATTGCTAATTGATTTAACATAAGAGTCGATGCCGTTTTCTCGCAAGAGTTTTTGAGAAAGCGCTCTCGCATCAAATTCTGAATTAGTTTCGGTAACTATCACGGATTGCAAATTGCTATCTGATGCTTTCACAATTCGGGCATTGGGGTAACCTCTATTGATCAATTCAAATCGGCGGGATTGCGCATTTTCATATTCACTAAATGTACCAGCGATGACCATAAACTCGTAAGTTTCTACCTTTTCAGCGTAGTTCATTTTCAAGCCCGCTGCGGGTTCAACAATTCTTGGTGATTGATTTAAAAATACTCTTTCAGGTGCTTTTTCAATTAACACTTCAGGTTCGTTTATTTTTTTTAAATCAGTCTCTACGGGTGATTTTTCCATAAAAAACAAGCCATCTGGTTCATCATTAAATTGACTGGACAATAGCCCATTTTGACCATTACCCAAGACCACTAACTCGGTTCGTCTATTCGCTTGATGTTCGCCTTC
Source organism: uncultured Saprospiraceae bacterium (assembly GCA_964445895.1). GTDB lineage: Bacteria > Bacteroidota > Bacteroidia > Chitinophagales > Saprospiraceae > CAYUNA01. The sequence continues at coordinate 10,143 of CAYUNA010000014.1, forward strand.
TGAGCATTTGACAAAATCAATACAACGATTGCGAATTTCTTGCTCACCATAGCCTTTTGCGGTCAATTGCGTTGCAGAAATCCCTTTATTGATTAAGTAATAATAAACACTTTCTGCTCGCCGCTGCGATAGATTTTTATTGTAATTTTTAGAACCTCGTGCATCAGTATGTGCCGCCAATTCCACCTTCAAGTCCGGGTAGGTCAGTAACATTGTCACAACCATATCCAAGTCCAAACGTGCATCCGGACGCAGGGAAGCATCATCAAAATTGAAGTAAATATTCGGTAACGCAATCACTGTACCTGCGACGGGGGGCGCACCCGCACCAGATAAGGACAATGTAGCCCTTAGCTGCTGCTGTGCGTCACAGGAGATTTCTTTGGTAGAGATAATTTCGGGGGTTGTTGCCATCCCGTTTTTGGTTGCATAAACGGTATAAGTGTTATTGCAAGGCAGGCAAAAAATCGCGTTTCCATCACCATCCGAAAAGGCAGTTTCTTTCACGCCCGTCTCATTATTGACAGCATATACTTTCGCACCACTGACTGGATTGGTTGTTGAAAAAACAATACGCCCGGCGAAACTCACGCAATTTGCCGCTTTCTTCATTTGCACATTTAGTTCGCTCAAATCGGTATCGGGAGTAACAATAAATTGCTCGGGTGCGTAACCATCTTTGGTAATTGTGACAATGTAATTTCCGTCGCCAACTTGAATGTCTGTTTCTCCATTTTCATTGGTTAATACACTTGACCCTAATGCGTCCGCATTGCCGCGCAGCAAGAAATCACCATTGTCACTAGAAGACAAGTTTACGCCATTGCTTACCGTCACATCGTCCATTTTTGCGTAGGAAATTTTCGCTCCATCTAATGGATTGCCGTTTTCGTCTTTTAGAGCAATTGGCGCTTTCTTTTTCTTCTTTTTAAAACGGTCTTTCATATCGCCCATCAAATAAAAATTGTATAAATCATCTCCACCGCTTCCTCGTGGTCGGCTGGAAGAATAATAGCCATTTTTATTATCCGCATCTACAATAAAACCAAAATCGTCATCTTTGGAATTAAACGGTTCGCCGAGATTAATAGGGTTTGGATAATCGTCATTTTCGGGAACGATGTAAAATATATCCAAACCACCCATCGTACTATGGTCGTCGGAAGCAAAATACAACGTTCCGTCGGCGTGAATGAATGGAAAAATTTCGTTTCCAGCCGTATTGATACTTTGACCTAAATTAATCGGTTCGCCCCATTCATCCCCTTTTTTTATGGACTTATACAAATCCATTCCGCCCTCGCCACCAGGAATATCCGAACTAAAATAAAGGGTATTTCCATCTGCTGAAATCGTTGGGTGTGTAAAGTTGTGTTCGTCTTGATTGAACGCCAATTCTCTGATATTTTTCCACTCCTCCCCTATCAATTCTGCTTGAAAAATTTGTAGCTTTTTACGTCCATTTTCACCAACCACTTTCTTTTCATTTCGAGTAAAAAACATCGTCGATCCCGTATTGTCGAACGTCAATGGACCATCGTGTACTTTCGCAATCAACTCATTTGCAAAAGGCTCTGGCTCTTTTAAATAACCATTTTCGTCACGCTTGGATTGATAAATATTCATCAAGTTCGTACCGATATTTTTATCTTTTATTTTAAAACCAATCCCTTTAGAGCTTGTCGAAATAAATACAATACCATCTTTATAAAACGCAGGACTGTATTCCAGATTTTTAGAATTAACCTTGGCTTCATTGGTGATGATAATTTTATTTTCAACAATAGGAATTTGAGCCTCTACCCTTGCATTTTTTAATAAAAAACAAAGTAGAAATATACTCAACCACCCAATTTTAAATCCTATTTTTATTCTCCTCATTGTTCTTGTTTTAAATTGTAATTTATTTTGTGAGGGTGTTCTTTTCCTCCGCTTCGGTCGGAATGACAAGATGTGTCAGAATGACAAAGATTTGTCAGAATGATAAGATGTTTCAGAGTGACAAATTAAAAATATCGTGGATTTTCCAGGTCATTTTTCGCACCACCCAAATCGTACCGCAGCATCAATTCATAACTTCCAGAGCTGTAATTCTTAATTTCTGACAAAGTATAATCATAAGAAAAACCCAAACCGAAGCCGCCACTAAATTGATACATCATCAGTAAATCAACGGAATCGAACGTACCAGAGCTACCATTTCGACCAGAAACGCCGATAACAAACTGCTCGTAAAAAATAAGGTTGGCATTCAAATCAAAGTTAGTCGGTGCATCTTTGACATATTTTACTAACAAGTTTGGGCTCAAAGCCACGTTCTCATTGAATGGAATTCGACCACCCATGCTAAAGTAAAAATGTGGTTTGTATTCTGCTGGATTTTCGATAGAAGTACTAGGATTGATACTAATGTCATTTTTGTAAATACTCGGTGCAGATGCGCCAAAGTAAAACAAGTCTTTGTACGTCAAATACAAACCTGCACCAACGTTTCCATTATAATTTTCGGTCTCTTCGCCTGTGCTAATAGATGGATCATCCAAGACAGAAAGCACTACCTTTTCATCTTGAAAATTGATTCCCTGATACCGAAAAACGCCTTGCAATCCCAACCGCATCCCCCAATCATCCGAAATTTTCAAACGATAAGAATACGCTAAGTTCGTCATCCAATTGCTAGTAATTCCCATTTCAAAACGCATCACTGTCGCGCCAATGCCTTGATTTTCACCTAAAAATGGCGACTGAAAAGACAACAATTGCGACTGAGGTGCGCCTTCAAACCCCGTCCACTGATTGCGATACAATGCGGTGAATGAACCAATGCCCCGACTCCCTACATACGCAGGATTATAGGCTTGTTGGTTGTACATAAAAAAAGTATAATTCGTCTCCTGCTGCGCCGAGGCGGTCAGGGAAACAAAGATAAATATCAAGGTGTAAAATATATTTTTCATGTTTTTTCTTTTTTTAAAGAAGTCAGAGGTCAGGAGTCAGACCACTTGACTTTTAGATGTGTCTTAATCTGACTTTCTTTTCTTATCGATAAATCATTACAAAGCCCTTTTCTGCCTCCGCATTCGGGTCTCGTTTGAAAATATAATAGTAAGTGCCGTCTGGTAATGGCTCATTTTCGTAAGTGCCTTTCCAGGAATTGTCGTAGCCCGTCATGCGGAATACTTCGTCCCCCCAGCCACCATAAATAATCAACTCATTCTCTGGAAAATCCTGTACATCCAAGCAGAAAACCACAAATCGGTCATTGATGCCATCGTCATTTGGCGTAATAACGGTCGTTGCGGTACAGTTGTCGGTTGGGAATTGTACATTCAATTGTACGAAGGCAATATCACAGGTATTTGGACAGGCATCATAGCAAATCTGGTACGCAAACATATCTGTTTCGAGCGAGCCTTCCTTCGGCGTATAGCTAAAAGTACCATCGTTCACTTGCGTTAAAGTGCCTTGCGTCGTTGATTGCAAAACGGTCACAGTCATAGCTTCATTGGCATCAAAACCATCATTGACTAAGACGTTAAATTCTGTCGCTGCATTGGTAATCACAGGAAATTCATCGTCAATCGCTGTGGGTGCTTCCAAAATTTCTACAGCTACGCTATCCGTCGTCGAGCAGCCGTCTGCTGTTGCGGTCACGGTGTACGTCCCATTAAATTCAGTCGAAGCTAATGCCACCAATGGAGATTGTGCAGAAGAGAAATTGTCGCCTTTTGGATTAATCCAGGTATATGCGGCGTTTTGAATTTCAGTGCTACTTAACGTTAGGTTTCCATCTTCACATGGTTGACCGACCAGCATTGCTTCAATTTGCGGTAAACCGTTAGTGATTTGTACATTTATCGTATCAATATTTTGACAGCCAATCGCGCTTTCTGCTACAAAAAAGTAATTTCCAGAATCATCCGCATTGGCATTTTCAATAGTAAAATCAGCAGTTGACGCTACTTGTATATTATTTTCATTTAACCAAAATGAAGTAGCTGCATCGTTGCTGTTTGATAATAAAGTCAATGGTGTGTCGCCATTTAAACAAGTCGTTTCGCCATCAATCATCAAGTTAGCAACAGGAGCAGTTTCGATGTTAAGCGTTTGAAATACTGTTCCAGAATTACACTCATTCAGAGTTGCTGAAAAGGAAATTGTGTTGCTTCCGATTTCTGTTGGTGTAAACGTTACAATTGGTTCGTTTGAATTAGGAATTGATACACCATTTAACAACCAAATATAGGTAGCATCTGAGCCATAATCTGTTCCAGTGAAAGTTACTGGCTCGCCAAGACAAGCATTTGCAACGCCCATTATTTCATTAGGAGACGCTGGCTGAGTTGTAATTTCGATGTCAATCGCCGCTTCTGATTCACAGCCATTTGGCAGCGTAACTACGACTTTATAACTACCATTGTCATCATCAGGATTGATATTTTCAATGGTAACATTTTCTGTATCAGCTAAAAAATTATTGTTCAATGTCCACAAATAGGTGACGCCAGGCTCATTGAAATTCGACATCAATGTCATTGGAGTCGTACCATCCACGCAGGTCAAATCACCTGCAACTTGTGCATCCAAAACAGGCGGCGCTTCGACGGTCACGGTCACTTGCGCTTCTTCAGTTGCACAGCCATCGACGACTGCAGAAAAAGTATAAGTATATGTTCCTGCCGTTGTTGGCGTTGCTGTAGTTGTAAAATTATTCACCGCAACAAGACCGCTACCCGCCATTGGGTCAGCACTCCAATTGTACTCAACCTGGCTACCAAAATAGGACTGTCCGATGAGGTCAATCGTTGTACCTTCGCAGGTTGTTTCCACGTTCATTCCAGCAACTTCGGCAGAAGCAGTTGGCATCATTTGCGCATTGCTAATCATGACATTAACAGTATCCGTTGCCAGGCATCCATTGACAGAAATTGCGCTAACGATGTATTGCCCAGAGTTATTTTCGTTGGCACTTTCGATGGTTGGATTTTGTTCCGTTGAAAAGACACTTCCATTAAATACCCACTGCCAATCGTTAACGGTTACGCCGTTTTGAATAGTAGCCGTTAAATTTAAATCTTGATTGCCATCGGTACAAAGAATATCATTTGCGGAAGCGATTATTTCAGGTTTTTCAAATACAGTTAACTGAAATTGCTGCGTTAAAACACAGGTTGGCAACGTCATTTCAATAGTATACAGACCTGAATTAGACAACATAACTTCTGAGATAGAAAGTGCAGAACCCGTCGAAACCAAGTCGCTATTTTCATCAAACCAGTTAAATGTCGCATTTGGGTAAGCCCCCACTTGTGCAATAAAATCGTCGCCCTCACAAGGGAAAATTGAACTCAGATTAATTGCAGGAAATTCAATAGCATTAACGATCACATTGAAAGCACAGGTTGACGCATTTCCATTAGCATCCATTGCTGTGTATTCAATCAGAGTCGTACCGATTGGAAATGGTGTACCGTTAGTGAAAGCATTGCCCGCTGTTTGTTCAAATGAAGCCATTGTGCAATTATCCGTTACCGTTGGTTCAGCCAGGTCCATTGCAATACTATCGCAATCAACTGGATTAATATTAGAGGCAGCGTCACTTGGGTCTATTAAATTAGTCCCATCTACTGTAATTTCGATGGATTCAGGACAAACAGGTTTTGGAGGCTCATTGTCAACTATTGTAATCGTAAAACTTTCAACGGTAATATTTCCAGCCGCATCGCTCGCTGTGTAGGAAACCGTAGTCGTGCCTACTGGAAATTCGCTGCCAGAAGGATGCGTAGTTACAAAACCCATTACACCGCAATTATCAAATCCTTGTGGCGCTACATAATTTACGATTGCGCTACATTGTCCAGGGTCATTATTGACAACAATATCGTCTGGTAATCCAAAAATAATCGGTGGCTGATTGTCAATGACTTCTATGGTAAATTCGCAATTGACGGTATTTCCAGCTGCATCACTCGCTGTATAAACCACCAGAATCGGGCCGCTGACAGGGTACATTTCTCCAGAAGTATGAGATGCCACCACGCTCGTCACACCACAGTCATCGGCAAAAATAGGTTCTTGCCAGGTGACCGTTGCAGCACATTCATTTTGAATAGCATCTTCAGTCATATCTGGTGGACAGAAAGTCACTTCTGGAGCATTATCATCTTGCACCGTTACGGTGAAGGTACATTCTGCTGTATTTCCAGAAAAATCGGTAGCGATATAGTTAACTGTTGTTGTTCCAGTTGAAAAAACACTACCTGATGAGGGATTTCCAGAAAGGAAAACTTCTGGGCAATTGTCCGTTGCAGTCGGCTCTGTCCAAGTGACTATTGCACTACAATCTGCACCTTCTGCGGGAATGGTAATGTTTTCAGGACAATCCATAATCACGGGTGCTTGGTCATCCGTTACCGTTACCGTAAAAGAACAAGTAGCTTGATTGCCATTGACATCAGAGGCGATATAAATAACTTCGTTTTCACCTAAACCAAACGTATCACCTGAATCATTATTAGAAGAAATCGTCGCATCAGGACAGTTATCAGAAACCGTTGGTTCTACCCAGGTCGCTACTGCAAAACAATCGCCGCCTGTTGCGACAACTGCTACATCCATAGGGCAGTTATTGATGGTTGGATTGATGTTGTCCGTTACTGTAACATTAAAGCTACACGTCATCTGGTTGCCACTTGCATCGGCTGCCAAATAGGTAACGACGGTGTTGCCAACCATGAATTCATCACCTGGGTTGTGGGTTGAAGTCATGTTTAAATTAGGGCAATTATCAGTTGCTGTCGGTGCTATCCAAGTAGCGGAATTTGCGCAAGTATTTGGTAAAACATTAATTGAAATATCTGCTGGACAGTCGATTAAAACGGGCATTATCGTATCATTGACCGTTACAAGGAAAGAGCAATTGAGCATATTTCCGTCATTGTCTGTAGCCGTGTAAATGACGGTTGTTTCACCAATATTATAAAAAATACCGCTAGCATCATCGTTACCTATACCTACCGTTGCGCCTGTTGTTTCATAAGAAATACTGGCTACTTCTGACATTGGCGAAGCATCAGGGGCGATATTTAAAACCGTTGCGCCGCAGGAGTCTGTCGCTGTAAAAGCAATTGCATTATTTGGACAATTTAGAATTAAATCCGTATCATCAATTACAGTAATGACAAAATCGCAAGTTGCAATCAAACCGTTATCATCGGTTGTGTTATAGGTAACCGTTGTTTCACCAAGATTAAAAGTCGAGCCACTTGCATCGTCTGCGCCATCACCTGTCGTTGTGCCTGTGAAGACATAGAAGATAGTATCGATTCCACAATTATCAGCAGTTGTTGGTGCAATATTATCAACAATGGCAGTCGTATTGCCCATACCCGCTGCTATCGTTTGCGAAGCGGGACAAGTAATGGTTGGATTTTCAGTATCTTCAACTACGACATTGAAAGTACAAGTCGCGGTATTTCCAGAATCGTCAGAGGCGGTGCAAGTAACAATTGTTGTTCCAACAGGAAAAATTTCACCAGAAGCTGTTGAGCAAATTACTGTCGCTGTACCACAATCATCCGTAGCCGTCGGTGTATCATAATTGACGACTGCGCCACAAGTCCCTGCATCATTTGGCATATTTAAAATATCAGAAGGACAATCAGAAATCATCGGTGCTTCTCCGTCTTCAATGGTAACAATGAAGCTACATGTTGATGTATTTCCATTCATGTCCGTAGCTGTATATACAATCGTTGAGTCGCCAATTGGTAGTGCGTCATCTGAATTCGCGTTGGAAGTCATGGACATAATGTTACCACAATTATCATCGGCGGTAGGTTCCATCCAATTGCCCATTGCCGTACACATTCCAGCGTCAGTTTGAACCGTAATATCAGTTGGGCAGTTGCTAAAAACTGGTCCCGTTTCATCAAAAACGGTAATTATAAAATCACAAGTTGCCGTATTGCCCGCATCGTCTTCGGCTTCGTAAGTAATCGTCGTTACCCCTACTGAGATTTCATCGCCAGAATTAAAGGTACTAGTATTGGTCACTGTGGCATTACCGCAATTATCGGTCGCTGTGGCATCATTCCAAGTGACTATTGCAGAACATTCTGTCGCGCTTGCTGCCATTGTAATATCGGCAGGACAGGTAATTACGGGGTTTTCATTTTCGGTAACAGTAATCGTAAAATTACAAGTAGTGGTATTGTCTGCATCATCAGTGAAGGTGTAAATCACACTCGTACTTCCAACAGGAAAAGCATCACCCGAGTTGTGAGACGCCACTGTGGTTACATTACCACAATTATCAGTTGCTGTTGGTTCTGTAAAATTAATTACTGCTGAACATTCACCCGCATCTGCTGGCATTGGTGGCACGACTGGATTACAGTTCATTGCAACAGGTAATTCATTTTCATTAATAGTAATTGTAAATGAACAAAAGCCAGCATTATTTGAATCATCATTTCCTTGAAAAGTTACCGTATTGATTCCTACCGGAAATTCTTCACCTGAAGCAATCGCACTCGTTAAAACAGGCATAACAGAATCATCACAATTATCCGTTGCAGTAGCATCTACGAAGGTGACGATTGCACCACAAGTTCCTGCATCTACATCTTGCAATATATTAGTTGGACAAGTCAAAACGGGTGCAGTATCATCGCTGGCATTGACAACCGCTGATTGATTGGCAGGCATAGTGACACAACCATTTGCATCTGTTATGCTTGACAAAGTATAGCTGGTTGGTAGGGTTGGCATGACGGTAAGGGTCAGGCTATTTTGAGTACTGGTTTCAGTTAAAGTATTGGATGTTCCTGGAAAATTTTCAATATAAACAATCGTGAAAGGTGCAGTGCCTCCCATGAAGTTAATGGTCAAATCAGTCGCGTCACCAGGACAAGTATCCGTAGTTCCAGTAATGGTTGCATTGGCTGGTGCGTCGTTGACTACAACCATTGCAGTGTTGCTATCTGGAGAACCTGCACAACCATTTGCGTCGGTTACGCTAACTAAACTGTAGGTAGTATTCGCCGTCGGGCTAACGGAGATTGGGTCGTTATTTTGATAATCTGTCAGCGTGATGTCGGTATTTCCATCATTATAAACTATGGTGTAAGGGGCATCACCACCACTAATATTTATACTTAAATCTGTGGATTCGCCTTCGCAAATTGTGGCGTTACCGCTTAACATTCCAGTGTACGTTTCAATTGATACAGAACCATCAACTGTTACCACAGGATATTCTGTTGGTGGAAAACCATGCGCTGCAACCAAGTCAGTTGGTCCATCTTGAAACATTAAATCAGTAGTCGTTCCAGTGCTGCCAACTGTTTCAAAAAAGATAGAAAAAATGGTTTCGCCGTCTGCTAAATTTTCACCTGTCACATCGTCGTCAAACCAGGAAAGATATAATTTTCCCGAAAGGGTATCATCTAAGTTGAAATCATTATTGTCTAAAAATTGCAAGTTAAAATTACCAACACTACTAAAGTTAACGACTGCCGGATCCCACATAAACGTGAAAGACAACGTCGTCATATCAATGAAATTTTCGCTCGTGATGTCGATTTGTGAAACTTCTCCGATACAGTTAACGACCACCTCATTGGCAGAAAGCGTAAAAGTCGTCGTATTATTATTTTCAACGGTTACATCAAAAGAACAGCTAGCAGATAATGCCGCATTGTCTGTTGCCGTGTAAGTCACCGTCGTCGTTCCGATAGGGAAAGTCTCGCCTGTCGCGTCATCATTGCCACTATGAGGAGGTGTCGCATTTGAGGTATAAACTACTTGTGGGTTGGGATCGCAGGCATCCATAACCATCGGCGAAATATCGTTATTCACTACGATTGGATTTCCTGACGAAGATTGAACGGTCAAGTTCTCAGGACAGGTAATGATTGGCGCAACAGCATCCCCAAAATCAACTGTGCCACTAATTCCTTCGTGTGCAACCGTGGTTGGAGGAAAACCCGTTGCTGTAATAAACGGCGTTTGTCCATCAGTAATGTCAATTTGGGCCATATCTCCCGTATTGCCTAAAACGGTGAAATTAAGGTAGTAAATCACCGTTCCATCATCTACCGTCTTTCCAGAAAGATCATTATCCGTCCATGAAACGTATAGCTTTCCCATCGTATTCGCGTCTTGCGCACCAAAGGCAGAACCGTTCAAATGTTCTAAGTTAAAATCGCTGACCGATGTATAATCCAACTTCGTTTCATCCCACATCATTGTGTATGAAAAGGCAGAAACTTCGGAGAAATTACTTACTGCTACTGCCACGCTAACCGTATTGGTACAAGCCGTTGTATCCACGACTGTAAACGTGATTTGCCCCGCCAACGGCGTTAAAAACAGTAAAAAGAGTATCGAATGTAAAATGCGTTGAAGCATAAGAATATTTTTTAATAAAAGGGTTAAAAATGTTAAACAATCACCCAATCAAATCATCGGTTAGGATGAAGAAAGCAATACGTTAAGGAACGCGAAGTAAATAACTTAACATTCTTGAGAGGATATTTTGCTCTCATTTTTCACTTTGAAAATGCTCATTATATCAACATAAATCGCAGTTTCAAAGTAAAAACTAAGACCAAACTTTCTCTCTCAAGAATGTCAATTTATTTATTTCGCGTTCCTAATTCTACATTAAGACTCTAAGAAGAGTTATTTTTAAAATGCCAATCGGTAC
>CAYUNA010000015.1:0-14549 GCA_964445895.1 uncultured Saprospiraceae bacterium
CCTACAAGAAATCAGCGAAAATCATAAAAATCAGTTCAATCAGCGTCAAAAATCATCTTTTTGATTTAAGATTATTACAAAAATCACCAATTCATCCTTTCCAGAAATTCAGGTTTCAACACCTCCATCACCTCATTTTTCGGCAAAAACAATTGAATCTCCCCCAGCGCATACGGTGCAATTTCATGCGGTACAAAATTATAACCAATACCACCGCCTGTCACGAAAAAATTACCATTCGGCTTCAATTCTTCTCTATTGATGGCATCAATTGGCGTGTAATCAATCATGTCGGAATCAAAAGTTCTTTCCGCTGATTTCAATAAAGCAGCAGCGATTTTTTGCTCAAAATTGGGTTTAAAAATATCCTTTTCGGTCAAAACTGTCGAATCTCTCACATCCAAAACGTGGTAAACCGTCCCATAATTACCGTGCGCACCACCCGTGTATTCATAATGCAACGCCCCAATTGACAACATATCTGCGGCATTCCACACCACCGATAAATCAACATCTCTGCCATAGTTATAAGCAGCAGGATTGTCTACTCCACCTTCGAGTTCCATTTCTGCTTGGTAGGCTTTAAAATAGTCGGCTTTTGCCAAATCGAAATATTCCCTGGGCGTTTTTACGCTTTTAGCAATGGTGTCAGCAGCAATCATGTCTATAATCGCTCGCTGCAAAAAAGCAGTGGTTTCAGGCGTTTTGTAATCTTTTGGCCAAAGGACAGACAATCCAAATTCCGCCACCGCCGATTCTTTATTTGTCTTATCCAGAAAATATTTATCATTATAGGAGACATAGTCAAATACGATCACACTATCCTCTGCAACAGTCAATTCAAACGGAAAACTAAACTGCCGATAACCATCAAACCAATCACCTGAAAAAGTATCGTCTACAAATTTTCCGATAAACCGATTGTCTTCATCATAAGAATATTTTTCTCTCAGAATCAACACGTCCGTTGAGTCTTCCCCCTGTACAATTTCGATAGGTTCCTGGTATTTATCATAATAATATGACCCAGAATAGTAGCCTTTTGCTGTTTTTGAATCAATACTTTTAGGCGGAGTATGATAGTTTAAATCCATCGTGATTGGCAGATTTTTTATCGTACCTTTTAAGTGGAGATAGTGCTTTGGTCCTTCTTGGACGACTTCCTTTTTTGTAGAAGGAGGTGTAATCGTTGGAGTCGTTGATGGTTCGTTTTTGCAGCTAAAAAATAGGGTTATGAAGCCGAAAGTATAGAGTAGTTTTCTCATTAAGTATAAATTACTTTTTTTTTTGAAATTTAATTTTTTTTATAAAAATCGGTTTATGGAAAACTCCTATTGTCAGTAGATTTTGACGCTGATTCGACTGAATGTTATGATTTTCGCTGGTTTCTTATCCATCTAATGTTGTCTTTTTAGCAGTATAACATTAGCCTTATTTTTCAAATCAGTCAAAGTATCAACAACTGTCCTTCTTTAGAGCATGTTTAAATTTTACTCTCCTGATAACCAATATTTTAAACATGCTCTTAAAAAAACAACGCCACCAAAAACGTCAGAACCGTCGCCACAAATCCCACCATGAACACGTTATATGAAATCGTCAAATACTGGTATTTTTTAGCTAAAACTTTTCCTAAAAAATACAAATCCCGCGTCATATTTCCATAAATCAGCTCACTGTCGCGAAACATCGAATCCATCGCTTCTTCGTACTTTTCTAAATCCAAATGCACAAAATTGCCAAAGAACACCAGATTTTGCTTCGACACATCGGCATTTAGATGGTCTTTATTTACATTAGTCACTTTTGGTCGAGCAGATAAAACGGCAAAAACCAGCGAAGTCATTCCCGTTACCAAAAAAATAATTGCGGGCATCAAAATTTCGGGCTGTGTCTCCGTCAAATTACGATAGGACACCACCGAAATAATCACACTTATCAAAATCGCATTCACGCTAATCATGATGTTCGCTTTGCCATCAGCGATAGAACTCAAGTTGATGTGATTCCGATAATTGGTTCTAAAAAAAGTTTGCGTTGCACTACTTGGCAGCTTTTTTTCCAAACTTTGAAACTTCCGCAAAGGCGTATCTGAATTCGTAATCACTACATCACCGCTCGATTTTTCTACCAATACCCTTTGTGCTAAGATATTTTTCGCTAAAATAGGTTCAAAATTCACCTTTCCTTTCGGCGTCAAATATTGAACCTTCATCAATTCTTGCAATTGAAATTGCGTCCAGGCTGCTTTTGAAAACTGCTGTCCAGTCATCAGTTCTTTTTCTAAACGCAACAATGGATTTCTTTCAAAAAAATCTTCCCCATACCGAATCGACAATAACGCATCACTCAGCACTTGCGCTACTTTTGCATTAGAAGTCCGCCCTTCAAACGCTACTTTTATCGCCTCAAAAATTTCGGATTGTGCCGCTGGTGGTACTTCGTTGATTTGCATAAAACGCTCCCCGATTTCCAGACTTTTTAACTTGGCATTTTGATAATTGTACAAGTAGCCCGTTGCATACAGCCACGCCCCTATTCGACTTAGCGCGATGATTTGCTGTGAAAACCCGTTATTTTCTGCAATATATCCCGCAGTTTCCACCAATTTCTCACCAAAAGCATAGTTGTGATACACCAGTCGAGTATCGTTTTTTTGATTAAATAAATTGAGGACAAAAGTACGCGGCGGCATTTTTTCCTTGGGAGGTGGCGGAGATTTAACAGCCCCTGTCTGGCTTTTTTCTTCCATTAATTTTTTGAATTCAAGTAAAGAATTTGAAAAACAATCAGTTCGCAAGATACAAAGTATTTTTTGCTGCTTGCTATTATCCTAAAGTTTTTTACCTTCGCTTTTACGAAACGTGAATTTTCAATTTCACAATTAATTTAATAGACTTGCCGACGTACTAAAATACGTGGCTACTTTTTTACCGAAAATCCTCGCATGAAGCTAAGTCCAGAATTAATTCTTGGAGTTGTTACCGTTTATTTTTTGCTCCTCATGGTGGTTTCCTTCTTTACCAGTCGAGAAGCCGATAATGCTGATTTTTTCAATGCAGGCAAGAAGTCCCCTTGGTTTTTAGTGGCTTTTGGGATGATTGGTGCATCTTTATCCGGCGTTACTTTTATCTCGATTCCAGGTGCAATTGGCAACGGCGGCACAAACCAAGCATTTTCCTATATGCAGATGGTACTGGGCTATTTGGTGGGTTATGCGGTCATTGCTACAGTGCTGATGCCGCTGTATTATCGGCTTAATTTAACGTCGATTTATGGATATTTGGAAGAACGGTTTGGATTTATGGCTTATAAAACGGGGGCGGGATATTTCCTACTTTCGCGGGTTATCGGGGCTTCGTTTCGGCTGTATTTGGTGGCGATTGTTTTACAAAAATTCGTGATGGAAGCCTTCGGAATTCCTTTTTGGGGAACCGTCTCTATCACCATTCTATTGATTTGGATTTATACGTTTCGAGGAGGTATCAAGACGATTGTCTGGACGGATACGCTGCAAACGATTTGTATGTTATTGGCAGTTATTTTAACGATTGGTGCGATTGGAAATGCGTTGGAAACAGACTTAGGTGGTTTATTTACAATGGTCAAAAATAGCGAGTATTCTCAGATGTTTTTCTTTGAAGGCGGTTGGAGTGATACCAATAATTTTTTCAAACAATTTCTCAGTGGTGCATTGATTGCCCTTGTCATGACGGGACTTGACCAGGATATGATGCAAAAAAATCTATCTTGTAAAACACTCGGAGAAGCGCAGAAAAATATGTTTACTTTTTCGATAATTTTAGTATTTGCCAACTTGTTATTCATCACTTTAGGGGCACTTTTATACATCTACGCCACGAGTGTCGGTATCGAGATTCCAGCCAAAGCAGACCAATTGTTTCCAACGATTGCCTTGCAAAATTTATCGCCGACCATTGGTATTGTCTTTATTTTGGGCTTAATCGCCGCTGCTTATTCGAGTGCAGATTCTGCTTTGACCTCCTTGACGACTTCTTTCTGTGTAGACTTTTTAGATTTTGAAAAAGACACCGAGAAAACTGAAGAAGAACAGAAGAAAACACGTTGGATAGTACATATCGGATTCTCTGTTTTATTGTTATTTACCATTTTAATTTTCAATGCTATCAGCAATGATTCGGTAATCAATGAAGTATTTGTAGCAGCAGGTTTTACTTATGGCCCGCTGCTTGGGTTATTTGCGTTCGGCATCCTTTCTACCCGACAAATTCAAAACCGTTTCGTGTTGCCAGTCTGCTTGATTGCTCCTTTCGCGACTTATTTAATCAATCGATTTTCTGCCGATTTATTAGGTGGTTTTGAGTTTGGAAGTATGATTATTTTATTGAATGGTTTTTTGACTTTTATTGGGTTGATTTTGATTTCTTATAAAGAAGTAAAGGATGATTATGAATTGAAAAATTAAGTTAGATTTTCTACAACGTAAACGTAATCCCCGCTCGAATCCCCCAATTTTTAGAATCCAACTCCCCATAATTCAATCGCCGTACATATTCCACTCTAAAAAAGCGCAAGATATTCTCTACCCCAATACTCGCTTCCATATATGGGGCTTGGTTGGGTATTCGAATCCGAACCGCATCTGATTCATCTGTAATTTCATATAAATTGGCTTGGTTTGCTATTTGATTTTCTTGCGTCATATCACCAATCATCGCACGGAAATTCGCGACAGTCCGTAAGCGACCTTTTTTGAATAAAGGAATCCATTGCAACAAGAAGCCTTCAAAGTGATGGTCAACATTTATCCACGCGTAAGTATCTGCCGCAAAAGAATATTCGGGTAGTAAATTCAATCCTCGGTCATTACGGATTAACCCCTCGTTTCCAACTGGAATAAACATACTCAGATATGGCGTTTTGCCCCATATTTTACCCGCAACAAAATGCCATTTCGTATAGCCCCAACGTCCAACTCGGAAGCGGTCAGTCAATCCCAATTCTAAGCGTTGGTGCTCAGTATCTCCATCCAAAACACCCTCAAAGGCTTTGGTATATTCTAAAGAAACGATAGGAAAATTGCTACCTAAACTAAATCGTTCATAGGAACCTGACACGTAAGTTTCATCAAATCCATACCGTAATTTCACAGATGCTTCCGTAGATTTATAGGTTTCCAAAGTAGGGTCTTCACCTGTACTATATTCAAAATTAAAAGTTGGGTCATAGCGAAAATGCTTACCCGAAACTTCCATTGACAAACCAAACCCAAAGTCTTTAAAATAAGCTGCGGCAACTTGTCGAACGCCTAATAATTTAAATGGAATATTGCTACGTCGGGCAAAATAACTCGATGCTATCCCATCTCCATCAACACTAAAAGTGCGACTAAAATTAGGTGTCGGAAAATAATCATCTAAGTACGATAGCTGTACCGTTTCCCATTTTCGGGAGTTGTTCAACACGTATTCTGAATCAAAACCATACTTCCATCTTTTATCACCAAAACCATAAGCACCGTAACCGCCAATAAGAAACCGTTTACTAAATTTGGTACTGGTACGCAGACCAAATTTTGTCCGAAACCCCTCGATGTCATTGTTCGAAAGAAAGGAATAAAAATTACCAATGTCCACATAATCACCCCACATATACCCTGTAAATAACGTCGTCGTCACTCGTTTCCAGGTATCAATGACGGGTAAGTTTTTGATGGTATCAATCAAAAAATAAGCAGTTTCGGCAGATTGGTCAAGTTCAACATGACGGTTTTCTAACCAAAAATTATCTTCTTTTTGAAAGGCATCCAACGCGACAGCTTCTTCTTCATTAATCTTAGCTTTTATATTTTCTGAATCAAAATGGAAATCATCATAAGTTGTCACTCGCTTTGCTTGAATACCTGGCGCACTTTGATTTAATTTTTTAAAAAAAGAAGGAATCAGCGGCTCAGTAACATTCGTTGTCGTTAATAAAATATAGTCCCGCTGCGGCACCCAAATCGAATCATTGACTGTTTTAAAAGACTGATTAATCGTCAATTTATCCACATAATTAATGTGCCCTTCCGCCAACAATTGCAACTTCACTTGCTTAATCGCAAACGACGTATCATGCACCCATAAGTCGCCATTAAAACCATTGACGCCTTTATGCTTCGGAAAATACTGAATTTGGTAACACCATTTGTTATCAATAAATGCCGAATCTACCAGATAATATCGGTAAAAATTTTTCCCGTTATCAGCTACTGGGCTCGCGAATTTTTTGGACACCAAATTAATCCAGTTGTCATAAGGATTTAACGTCTGTTCCGCAATTCCAAGAAGCTGACCAACACTTTCGTTTTCATAATCACCCACAATTTTCACCCCTTTGATAAATTCCTTATCCCGCTTCGGATTTTGTTGATAAAAATAGTCCGAAATCGTTTCCGTAATAAACATCGGCAAAAATGGCACTTCTTCTGACGTACTATCGATATGGTCAAAAATAAATTTAAAGGGTTTATTTAGTTTCATATTTTTAAACCCATCCGAAATATTCACTAAATCCAACTCCATTTTATTGTACACCTCGCAGCCATAAGCGTCCAAATTTTCGCGATTGTTGTACTTTTTTCGCTTAACTACATTTCGCATAATCGCATACGCAGGGTCTTCGCCCGAAGCCGTCACTACCACTTCCGCCAAATTCAGAGCTGAGGCAGTGAGCTGAATTTTCAACTCATTTTTACCTTCATATTTAATTTCCAACACCTCGTACCCTAAGGCTGACGATTCTAAAATATCGGGTGGACTATCGAAAGAAATTTCAAAAATCCCATCAAAATCAGAGGAAACACCCTTTGACGGGTCACTTTTTAGATAGACATTAGCAAACGGCACAGGGTCTTTAGAGTGTTCGTCTATGACGACGCCCGTGATGACCGTTTTTTGAGCAAGTAAGTTTGATACTAAAAAAATGCTCAACATCAAAAATGTAAGAGCGCGAATTATTGCAGTTTTCTTATTCATAGAGTCACAAGGTTCAAGGTTATTTAGAAATAAAAACTAACCATATCATCAACGACGAGGTAGCATTCTAAAATATACAAGACGCCTAAAAGGGCTGTCTCCCCTAAAATTTTTAATAGAATTTAACATTTTCCGAATGAAAAATTTGCACATGGGAGGATAAAAAACTCAAATATTGCCGTTTTTTTCCTAAAAAACAAATAAGTGCGCGGACACATTTATATAGGTAAATTTGAGAGAGCGTT
Organism: uncultured Saprospiraceae bacterium; assembly: GCA_964445895.1. Lineage (GTDB taxonomy): Bacteria > Bacteroidota > Bacteroidia > Chitinophagales > Saprospiraceae > CAYUNA01. The sequence continues at coordinate 7,244 of CAYUNA010000015.1, forward strand.
TTTTTTTGAAAAAGCGTTTGAATTATTATCACGAATAAATCCTCACAATTTTCGACAAAGAAGCCATCGCCCGCTTATGCTTTTTGACATATGGATTATTTTTATCCCAAACATATCCCGCCAAAACGGAGCAAATTTGTTGTCGAACACTATCTGTTGAAAAATTTTCAGTCACCTCGTCTTCTCTTGCTGTTCGGAAAAAAACATCTTGTAGGTCGCCGTTGTACCAAGAGTTGACGTAAGTGCGAAAAACGTCAATACCCGATTCCATATAGTCTGCATAGTCCGTTTTCCAATCGACTTTTTCACCCTGAATCTGTCGATACGCCAACTTCGCAGCCAACAGTCCTGACTCGGTCGCAAAGGTGACACCAGATGAAAAAACAGGGTCTAAAAATTCACTACTATTGCCTGTAATAGCAAATCCATCACCAAATTGTTCCTTACTCGCTGCCGCAAATGCTTGAATCGAAACAGGCGACATCGAAAATTCTGCCCGATTGAATCGTTTACTCAGACCAACCACTTCCGATATCATTGTTCTGATTTGCCATTCTGTATCACCTGACTTTTCATAAATATCAAAACAAGCAGGACTACCAACAAAGCCTACCGACGTATTTCCATTTGAAAAAGGAATTGCCCAAGCCCAAAAGTCCCGCCGATGAACGTAAAAAGTAATTTGTCCACCCTCTGCCCCTGTCGTTCGATTTTCATCTTTAAAATGAGCAAACAGTGCTTTTCGTGGTGTCATTGTTGAAGGTTTGACCATATCCAATATCCGTGGCAAAACTCGCCCCCAACCGCTACAATCTAACAAAAATTTAGCATGAATCTGCTTTTTGTTTCCCGCTTTATCCACTACCATCGTTATCGAATTGGTGCCTTCAAAGGCTACGTCCACTACCGTCGTTTCATATTCAATCGGCACACCTCGGCGTTCTACTTCATCCGCCAACACCTTGTCAAAATCAGCACGTGGCACTTGCCAAGTCCATTTTTTACCATCCGTAAATTGGTCTCCAAAATCAAACAAGCTACTCCGATGTCCTCGAATAAATCGCGCGCCGTGCTTTTCCTGATAACCTTGTTTTTTCAAAATATCCAATAAACCAACCTCCTCAAAATGCTCCATGCACCGAGGCAATAAACTTTCACCAATAACAAATCTTGGAAATTTCGTCTGCTCGACAATTTTGATATGTTGGACTAAAGGTTGCAAATACGCCGCCGCTACCGTCCCAGAAGGGCCAGCACCAATAATTAGAATATCGACGTGTTCATTTTGCATTTTTATTCGTGGTTCAAAAATACAAAAGTTTCTAAAACTTTTGTATTCTTTTCTACTACTTAGTAACGGTGAAAAAATAACTCCGCCAAGTGGACAGTGTATTTCATCGTTACTTAACGTCGCATCGAAACAATTCCTTCACCTCTGTTTTGGTATGTAAAAAACCTTTTAATTCATCTCCAATTTGTACAGGTCCAACACCCGCAGGTGTACCCGTATAAATCAAATCCCCCATCTGCAATTTAAAAAATTTGGATACATAGCAGATTATATCTTCAAAAGAAAAAATCAAATCTTTGGTGTTTCCGTGTTGTACTTTATCGCCATTTTTAGTCAAATGAAATTCAATCGCCGACCGATTTACCGTATTTAATGGCACAAATTCACTCAATACTGCCGAGCCGTCAAAGCCTTTCGCAATCTCCCAAGGATGCCCTTTTTCCTTGCAGCGCCGTTGTACATCTCGTGCCGTAAAGTCAATTCCCAAAGCCATTTCCGTGAAATATTCCGACGCAAAAGCTGGCTGAACGTGGCGACCGTTCTTCCCAATTTTCAGCACTACTTCCAATTCATAATGCAAATCTTTCGTAAATTCAGGATAGTAAAATGGCTTATTATTAATCAACAAAGCCGAAGGTGGCTTCATAAAAACCAAGGGATTTTTCGGAACGGGGTTGTTTAATTCTTTGGCGTGGTCGATGTAGTTGCGACCGATGCAGATGATTTTCATAGCTTGGAATTTAAGGATTAGGAGATAGGAGTCAGGGGTCAGGAGTCAGAGTTTACAAACATTTGCAATTTCTGACCCCTGACCCCTGACCCCTGACTCCTAACTCCTCTTTACATTTTCACATTCAACAGTCCCGTCAATTCCTTCACTTCCCGCAAGGTCTCTTGCGCAGTTTTACGAATTTGCATAGAACTGTATTTGATTTGATTTTTCACTTCTTTTTTCTTCGCGTTCAACTCTGCTTTGTTGGCTCTAAACTGTTCACTCAATTCCACCAAAGCATCGGCAGTTGCTTGTTTCAAATCGACGTATTTCATGCCGCCTTTGTTGAAATCAACCAATAACGAATCGTAGACTTCGGTTTTGCCACAAGCCTTGATGAGTTCAAATAAATTCTCGACGCCTGCGCTCATTTCACCCAAAGGCATATCGCCCGCATCCGTCACTGCCGAACCAATCTGCTTCCGCAAACGTTTTTCGTCTTCAAACACATTAATATAGTGTTTCGGTCCGAGGCTTTTACTCATTTTTTTCAAAGGGTCAGCAGTTGACCGAATCTTTGGTGTTTTGGTATGTAAGGTTTCAGGCATTACGAAATATTCTTTGCCCACCTGGTTGTTGAATCGTTGTGCAATCGCTCGCGACAATTCCAAATGCTGATCTTGATCTTTTCCAACAGGTACATAATCTGCGCGATAAATCAAAATATCTGCCGCTTGCAACACGGGATAATCAAACAAACCTACAGAGATAAATCCACTACTCTTCTCCTCACTTTGCGATGATTTATCTTTAAACTGCGTCATCCGCGTCACATTTCCAAAAGAAGCAAAACAGTTAAAAATCCAGCCCAATTCTACATGTTCCGGTACCAACGACTGAATAAATAAATGCTCCGGTTTTACACCAACAGCCAATAAATTGAAGACCATTTCCCAGGTATTCACTCGCAATTTCTTCGCATCATATGGCATGGTCATCGCGTGATAATCCACTACGCCATAAAAACAATCGTATTTTTCTTGTAAATCGACCCAATTTTTTACCGCACCAAAGTAATTACCAAAGTGCATATATCCCGTCGGTTGGATGCAGGAGAGGACTCGTTTCTTTTCCATAACTTAATTATTTCGATTATTTGATTGACTCGATTAACTCGATTAACTCGATTGCCCTTAATCGAAATAATCTAGTTAATCGAGTTAATCGTTAAGGGCTGCGATGCAGGAAATTTCTACATTCACATATTTTGGCAAATTCGCCACTTCGACCAAAGCGCGTGCAGGGGCAGTTGCTTCGTCAAAATATTGAGCATAAACGGCGTTGATGCGTGCATAATTTTTCATATCAGACACAAACACTTCGCATTTTATCACCTCCTCAAATGTACACCCAGCAGCTTCCAAAATCGCGCCCATATTTTTCATCACCTGGTGCGTTTCGTTTTCGATGTTGTCCATCACCAATTCGCCCGTTGCTGGATTAATAGCAATCTGTCCAGACACAAATAAAGTTCCATTATGTGCTACAGAATGATTGTATGGTCCAACTGGTGCTGGCGCTTTATCGCTATTGATTATTTTTTTTGCCATTTTTTTAAAGATTCGGCGTTCGGAATTCATGGTTTGGCGTTCATCGTAACAGCAACGCCAAACGATGAACTCCGAACCACGAACGCCGAACTCTGTGAAACACGAAAAGCCCCAAATTCAATAACTTGAATAGGAGCTTTTATTTTTTTGGTCGCCCGTGAGGCAGCACTTAATCCATGTCGTCTTCCTCAACGGCAATCAAAACTTTGCCTCGGTAATACATATTACCTTCATCGTCTTGATATGCGTGGTGACGTAGGTGCTTTTCGCCAGTAACCTGGCAAGTAGCTACATGCGGAATTGGCGCAGTGTAGTGAGTTCTACGCTTTCTTTTTCGTTGCTTCGAGATTCTACTCTTCGGATGTGCCATTTTTGACTTTATTTAATATCGTTAAAAAACGATTGTTTACAATATGATAGAACTGACTTTGATTAGAAAATCAGTTTTTATTAAAATTTTTCAATGCCCCCCAAATCGGATTTTCGGGTTCATCATTAGTATTCTCGTCCTCTATCGGGTCAAGATAATCCAGCATTTCCTCATCGCAATCTTCGTCAGCCAAATCATGCGTTTTTATCATCGGAATTGCTAAAATGATGAACTCGTAGATATACTCAGCTACATTCAATGTTTTCGTGCCTTTTTCTAAATGCACTACATCAGGATTGTCGCTAACGTCGTCCGAAAATTTAAAAATTAAACTTTGCGTATCGTCGATAGGCAAGTCAAACTCTTCTAAACATCGGTCACACGTAGTATTAATCGTTCCTTTATTTTCAAATGTCAACACCATCATATCCGAACGTTTATCAAAAATCAAATGATTTTTAATAGCCGCAGTTTTGATTGGTGACGCTTCGAAAGCCGTAAAAAACGACGTATCTACTTGAAAATCAAACTCATGGACACCATCTCCTAATCCTGAAAATGGAATGGAGAATTGTGGTAAAGCATCCATTTTGCTATACTTTTTTTAGTGATGATTTCTCCCTTCGGAAAAATCGGACGCAAAAGTACTATTTTATCGGGAAAAGTGTAAGTTTTGGAAGGAAAATTTATCATAAATCAAGATTCCAGCGTCCTTCTCCGACAACTGCCCGTACAACTTCCCTTCCGCATTCCAAATCGCACTCTGCCCAGCACTCTCAAAATCATCACAAAACCCAACACTATTCACCATTAAAATTGTAATCCCTTTCTCTTTTGCCATTTTAGCAAAATACGGATATGCCTTTTCAATCCCGCGTTGAGGTTTTGCTACACTTGCTAAATATACGGTTGCTTTTTTTGTTAAAACATAGTCTAAATGCGCCTTTTGCAAACTTTCATAACATATAGCAGGCGCAATTTTCAAATCACCAACTTGAATAAAAACTTGCTGATTCCCGCTGACAAAATAGGGCAATTCATCCTCATGCAACAACTGTTTTGCATAAGCTAAAACAGAACGATTAGGTTGAAAAATCAGCATCGCAATTTGCACACCTTCTTCACATTTCAACGGCGCACCAATTCCAATAGTAATATTTTTAGCATCGCTGAGTTCTTGAAAAACGAGCAATCGTTTATCCGTCAATTCTATTTTCAACTCGTTCGCCAGTTCAGGTTCGTATCCCGTTAAAGATAATTCTGGAAAAAATATTGCTTTCGCTTTTTGGGCAACTGCTGAAGCTATGACCACTTGATGCAAGGCTATATTTTTCGAAATATCTCCTTTAAATGGCTTGATTTGCGCGAGTGCTATGCTCATTTTGCCTAGGACTTTTTACTGCGTTTTAGGTTTATATTTCGACTTATCCAAAATCACCTGTGCATCTCGAATCTTTAGCAAATCCTCCAAATTCGTTTCCGGATTTCGTTTCATATACGCTTGTACAATCTGCCAGCCCAACCAATTTGCCGTCCGTCCAGGGGCTTCTGGCGGCATCCCTGGTGAGTGCGGACTATACTCTACCAACTTGCGGATTTTCTTCATATCAGTTGAGTAAATTAAGTCTTCTTTCAGCAAATGATTCCACATTTGAAACTCATTCCCTTCCACCCATTCTACTTGCGGCTGCGAATATTCCACAATCACACTATCAGATGCATGCGGCAACAACTGGCTCAAAGCATACAATTTTTTGCCATTGTGAATCATCAAATCCAATAAGCGATTCCCAGGAGGATTGCCTAAAAAATCGGTATCGTTAATCATTGATGTCAGCGTTTTGCGAACCAAATGGTCTTTATTAAACGTACGAGTCAAATAGGCAGAAAAATTAGGATTTGCAGGATTGTAATAGGCATAAGGATAGGTTTCACCAAGAAAAAAATCAAGCCCTACCGCCAACGAATTTTCACCGTAAGGAAATGCCGCATAACCATATTCTGAGACAAAAGTCGTCAAATCTGGCACTTTGCGATTTGGAAAATGATATTGAAAATACTGAAATGCTTGGTCAAATTCCGCTTTAATATCCGTCATTTCACCAAAAACAATCTGAGTCGTATCATACAACTGACGAACAGGCGGGAAATTCACGAATCCCTTCACGTATTCCTCTGCCCCTTGTGGTGCAATCCGTGCATCATTGGCACCCAATAGTTGGTTAAAAAATATACCGCTAAATTCAGAATATTTTTCATTCAACATCGAAAGTGACGCATTCATGTTTGTGGTGTCTATATTAAACAAATCCTGTTCAAATCGTTTAATAACTACGTCTGACGAAATATTGGAAACATCGGGAATATCTTTACCTTTGTCGTCATTGCAACTGACAAAAAAAATGGCTAAGAAGAAGAATATCAACAGTGGTGCGTTCAATTTCATAAGATGAAAAATAAGATTTTAATGATGAAAGCGTTTTTGCATTTGCTTTCGTTTAGAAAATACTTTATGACTTTTCAAAAACAAAATTACATGAAAAAAATTGTTATCCTAATCGCTTTTTTTGCATTCTTTTTGGGCAACACTCAAGCTCAAGATGGTTTGCGCATCGGTTTTCAAGCAAGTCCGACCCTTTCTTGGTTGGATGTCATCGACAATAATCGGGTGAATGACAATGGTAAAAACCTTGGTTTAAAACTTGGATTGTTAGCAGAATATTCATTTAAAGAAAATTACTCTTTTTTTGGTGGCATCGGCTTTGCCTTTAATCAAGGTGGAAAATTGCAATTTGACGATGCAGGGCGACACTGGCCAGATTCTGAAATTCCAATTTTGATTCCTTCACTTCCTGAAAGATTGGACACCTTTCCAGCAGGTACGACGCTCCAATATAAAATACAAGCTATCGAAATTCCTTTTGGGTTAAAACTAAAAACAAAAGAGTTTGGCTATCTTCAATATTATGTAGAAATTCCAACGTTTACACTTGGTTTCCGTTCTCAAGCACGCGGAAAAATTGAAGGCGATGATATTGATCCAGCGGTAGAAAACGATGATTATGTCATCAAAAGAGAAGTAAATCCTTTTACTTTTTCTTGGGGAGTTGGTATTGGTGCCGAGTACAATCTCAGTTCGAGTACCGCAATTGTTGCAGGACTGAGTTACCAGCGTGTTTTTACAGATTTGCTCAAAGACCGTCAATCATTTGACAATGCTAAGGCAAATATGAATAACTTGACGCTGCGAATTGCTGTGATGTTTTAGAGAGAGGTCAGTCAGGTGCGAGGAGTCAGGGGCTGTTAAAGAAAGCCCCATTTTT
>CAYUNA010000015.1:14649-20549 GCA_964445895.1 uncultured Saprospiraceae bacterium
AGAGAGGTCAGTCAGGTGCGAGGAGTCAGGGGCTGTTAAAGAAAGCCCCATTTTTATCGCATTTTTGATATAAAAAGCCCCGCTGATTGCAAATACAATCAACGGGGCTTTACTTTTTTAATGCCTTCACTAATTATTCAACATTAAAACTTTTTAGCTTCGTCGTCTCATTTGAAACTCTTCGATATTAGCATAACGATTTTTAATCTGTGCTTTCAATTCTCGGCGAGCAAAGAAAATCCGACTTTTTACTGTACCTAATGGCAAGTCATATTTATCTGCGATTTCCTGATATTTATACCCTTCATAATGCATCATAAATGGTACTCGAATCACATCATCCAGTTTCGCTATCATGTCTTTCAACTCTTTAATCAATACTTCACCTTCTCCACGATTACTGATGGTTTGTTTTCCAGAATTGAGATAAAACATATTATCAGTAGAATCGCTAATCACCCGATTCTTCACTTTTTTGCGATAATTATTGATAAATATGTTTTTCATAATGGTAAACAACCACGCTTTATGGTTCGTTCCTGGACGAAATTTATCGCGGTTAGACATTGCCCGAAAGGCAGTTTCCTGAAACAAGTCTCGTGCATCCTCCACGTTTTGCGTCAAATTATATGCGAACGCATTAAGGATTGGACTCAATTTATCAAAGCTCGTATTAAATTCTATTGCAGACATAATCAATTCAGTTTTGAATTAGTATATGGTTATTTTCAAATTGTTAAACAAAATTACCACTTTAGTTAAACAAAAGCAAACTTTTAAGTGAACAAAATTTATTTCAAAACTTGCATTTTTAACCAAAAACAACACAATAAACTGATAATCAATACTTTGCAATTAAAAAATAAATAAAATTATTTTTACATTATTTTCAATAATAATTGAAAATTTGATAAATTCAATTGATTTTACAAAAAAAAGTAAACAAATGTTCCTATGTTTGTTTACTCCTTTCTTGCAAAACGGCTTCAATTTCTGCCAAAGTAAACCCCTTAGCTTTTAATAAAATCAGAAAATGATACATTAAATCAGCCGCCTCATTTTTGAATAAGTTCGCATCATCATCTTTTGCTTCAATTACAAGCTCTACCGCTTCTTCTCCTACTTTTTGCGCTACTTTATTAATACCACGCTGAAATAACTTGTTGGTATAGGAATTTTCATCGTTGTCATCAATTCGTTGACAGATTGTATTTTCCAATTGATATAAAAACCCTTTTGCGGTCTCTTCCCCAAAGCAAGAAGTCGTTCCAGTGTGGCAAGTTGGCCCATTCGGCGAGACCTTTATTAATATAGTGTCGTTATCGCAATCAATTACCAGTTCTTTAACCATTAAAAAATTTCCCGACGTTTCACCTTTTGTCCATAACCGATTTTTGCTTCGGCTAAAAAATGTAACTCGCCCCTCCGCTTGTGTCTTGGTTAGGGCTTCGTCATTCATATATCCTAGCATGAGCACCTGCAACGTAGCTTCGTCTTGAATAATGACAGGAGCTAAGCCATTCCCTTTTTTAAAATCTACTATCATATTACAATCGTATTTTGATATTTTCTCTTTTTAAATATTGTTTCAAAACGGGAATCGGCACTTCTCCAAAATGGAAAATACTCGCTGCCAATGCCGCACTTGCTTCCGTTTTTTCAAAAACAGTTTTAAAATCTTCTACACGCCCCGCACCGCCAGAAGCAATTACAGGAATGTTGACTGCCGCACTGATTTTCTGGGTAATTGCTATCGAAAAGCCATCTTTCGTCCCGTCGCTATTCATCGAAGTTAGGAGAATTTCGCCCGCTCCCAATCGTTCAGCTTCGAGTGCCCAACTCACAGCTTTCCACTCTGTTCGCGTTCGTCCTCCGTGCACATAAACCCACCAGTCATCGTCCTCTTTTTTTGTATCAATTGCCACGACTACACATTGGCTGCCGTATTGATTGGCAATATTTTGTATCAAATTAGGGTCACGAATCGCCGCCGAGTTGATACTCACTTTATCCGCCCCCGCGGCGATAATTTCTCCTACAGCCTCCACTGAATTGATACCACCACCGACAGTAAACGGGATGTTAATCTCTAATGCAATTTCATGGACAAGTTGTACCAAGGTTTTCCGTCGTTCGACCGTCGCTGTGATGTCTAAGAACACCAATTCATCCGCCCTTTCGTCAACATAGCGTTTAGCCAATTCAATCGGGTCTCCTGCATCTCGAATACCGACAAAATTGACACCTTTGACTGTTCTTCCGTTTTTAATATCAAGGCAAGGAATGATTCGTTTTTTTAGCATTTTATTATTTTAAAAATCACCATAATTTAATTCCTTTTAGAGAAATAATTGTAACTCCTTCAAAGCAATCCTATTTTCATAAATTGCCTTCCCCAAAATTGCACCTTCGCACCCTATTTTTTGCAATAGTTTTAAATCTTCTAGAGAAGAAACCCCGCCACTTGCAATCAATTTCACAGCTGTTCTATCCAAAATTTCAACATACAACTCGTTCGACGTTCCTGCCAACATTCCATCTTTTGCAATGTCTGTACAAATTACAGATTGAACACCTTGCTCTTCGTAGCTTTGAATAAAATCAACTACATCATCACCCGAACTTTCGAGCCAACCGTTTGTTGCTATTTTCCGATTTTTACAGTCTGCACCGAGGATAATTTTATCCGCACCGTATCGTGTCAACCAATTCAGAAATATAGTTCGATTTTTAGCTGCAATGCTACCACCAGTGATTTGATTTGCACCATTTTCAAAAGCAATTTGTATATCTTCATCGCTTTTCAAGCCGCCACCAAAGTCTATTTTCAAACTCGTTTTAGTCGCTATTCTTTCCAAAATTTTATAATTGACAATATGCTTCGATTTCGCACCATCCAAATCTACCAAATGTAAGTATTGAATGCCGTTGCCTTCAAATTCTTTGGCAACTTCCAATGGATTTTCGTTGTAAATCTTCTTTGTCGCATAATCACCTTTCGTCAAACGAACACACTTGCCGTCGATGATGTCAATTGCTGGAATGATTCTCATACTTGTTATTATTCAATCGTTAAAAAATTGCGTAAAATTTGCTCCCCAACCCCACCCGATTTCTCTGGATGAAATTGTGTTGCATAAAAATTTGCTCGTTGCATCGCCGCACTAAACGGCAAAATATAATCGCAAATCGCCGTCGTGTCTTCTGTCACTTCCACATAGTAACTATGTACAAAATACACATCATTTTCAAACTGCACCTCTTTAAAAATAGGGCTTTTTAAGCTCGAAAAATTATTCCAACCAATGTGCGGCACTTTCTCACCTGATGGAAACAAACGCACCCGAGCAGCAAAAATTCCTAGACAATCCGTATCATTTTCTTCACTATATTGACACATCAACTGCTGCCCCAAACAAATACCCAACACCGGCTGCTGCAACGACCGAATGACTTCATCTAACCCCTTTTCTCTCAAATATTTCATTGCGGAACTTGCCTCTCCTACCCCCGGAAAAATCACTTTATCGGCCTTTCGGATTACCCCCGCGTCATCCGTCAAAACATTCTCATACCCTAATCTATCCAGCGCATTTTTTACCGAAGTAATATTTCCCGCATTATATTTTATTATTGCTATCATCTTGAATTGTTTTTCAAAAATTGCTCATTGCAAACTCTTCATTGTTAAAGGCTGCCTTTCGTACTCGGAATCGAAAAATTAGCTGTCTGGGTTATCGCCATTTTTACCGCCCTTGCAAATGCCTTGAAAATCGCTTCAATTTTGTGATGTTCATTCTGTCCTTCACATTTAATATTCAAATTGCACTTCGCATTATCGCTGAATGATTTAAAAAAGTGGAAAAACATTTCTGTCGGCATTTCCCCAATTTTTTCGCGTTTAAAATTAGCGTCCCAAACCATCCACGGTCGCCCACCAAAATCAATTGCCACTTGCGCCAAACAATCATCCATCGGCAATAAAAATCCGTATCGTTGTATGCCTTTCTTACTGCCCAAAGCCTGCAAAAATGCTTCCCCTAAAGTAATTGCTACGTCTTCAATTGTGTGGTGTTCGTCAATTTCCAAATCACCTTTCACCTCAATAAATAAATCCATATTTCCGTGCTTCGCAATTTGCATCAACATATGGTCAAAAAAGCCTAAACCTGTTGAAATTTCACTTTTCCCCGTACCATCTAATACCAATTCGACGTTAATTTTTGTCTCTGAAGTCTCCCGTAGTACTTTCGATTTTCGAGGTTGTTTTTTTAAAAACTGATAAATATCTGCCCAGTTTTCAGTTACCAGAACTGCATTTTCATCTGTTATTTCATTAATAAAAATCCCTTGACAACCTAAATTCTTCGCCAATTCCATATCTGTTGCCCGATCACCCAAAACGTAAGAATTTTCTAAATCATAATTCCCTTTTAGATAATGTGTCAATAGCCCTGTGCGCGGTTTGCGAGTTGGTGCATTTTCCTCAGGGAAACTTCGGTCAATCAAAACTTCCGAAAAGGTAATTCCTTCATTTTCAAGAGCTTGCAACATTTTATTATGTGCTGGCCAAAAGGTATCTTCTGGAAAAGAATCCGTTCCTAAGCCATCTTGATTCGTGACCATGACCAATTCGTAATCCAATTCGTCCGCTATTTTCGACAAATACTGAAATACTTTTGGGTAAAATTCAAGTTTTTCCAAGCTATCCAATTGATAGTCAATTGGTGGTTCAATGACGAGTGTTCCGTCGCGGTCGATAAAGAGTACTTTTTTCATAATTTTAAAATGATGTGTTTTCTAATACTTTCAAAGTTTCAATCAATTCTTCATTTTCAGTCACCGCCCCTACCGTTATTCGTAACGCATTTTTTACCAAGCTGTGCCGATTGCGAACAATCACTTTTTTAGTAACTAATTGTTCGTATAAATCTGGTGCATTATCAACTTCGATTAAAATAAAATTAGCGGCACTAGGGTAGATTTTTTTGATGAAATCCATTTTTGAAAATTCACTAATTAGGTGCTGTTTTTCTTTTAAAATAATAGCCAAACGACCTTGAAATTGTGCCTGGTTTTTCAAAGCCAACAACGCGACTTCTTGATTTAAACGACTAACGTTATACGGTGGTTTCACCTTATTCAAATATCCAACAATCGCCTCATTTGCATACGCTACGCCTACTCTTGCAGCCGCCAATCCCCACGCTTTACTGAAGGTTTGGCTAACAACTAAATTAGGATATTGATCAACAAATTTTACCCATGATTCCGTTTCCGAAAAATCAATATACGCTTCATCAATCACCACAATTCCTGAAAAATTTTCCAATAAAAAACGAATACTTTCTGCCGCTAAAATATTTCCCGTCGGATTGTTGGGTGAGCAAATAAAAATCAATTTTAATTGCTCATCTTTCAAAAAAGGTAACGTTTTATCTATACTAATTTGAAAATTTTCATCTAAAGGAACTTTCAATAATTCCACGTCATTTATCGCTGCCGAAACGTCGTACATTCCATAAGTTGGCGAAAAAGTTAACACCTTATCTTGACCCGGATTGCAAAAAATTCGGAATAATAAATCAATCACTTCATCGCTGCCATTCCCAATGAAAATATTATTGGCAGACACTTTTTTCATTGTACTCAATGCTGTTTTCAATTCCTTCTGATATGGGTCAGGATAGCGATTCAATGTTCCAAATGGATTTTCATTGGCATCCAAAAATATGCCTTCGCGGCCTGTAAATTCATCGCGAGCACTTGAGTAGGCTTTGAGGTTTTGGATGTTTTTTCTAACTAAATTTTGTAGCATTATTTTGTAGTTAATTGTAAGTACTTAGACATATTTATTCGCCTATATAGTAGTCCGCTACTTTAGTAGCATGAGAGATGTA
>CAYUNA010000016.1:0-20338 GCA_964445895.1 uncultured Saprospiraceae bacterium
AGTCTTTGTCATTCCATATTTTCAAAATAAATTAGATTATTTTTGAAATTACTGAACAATTCTTTGGTTTGTCTCTTCTTCTATATATACACGCCTTTAATTTTTATATCATTCATAAAGTTTGATAACTCATTTTCATTTCAAAATAAATTCAAACAATTTTAGTAACTCAATTAAGCAATTCTTATGTTTAACAATTACTCTCCGTTGGTTAAGTCAATATTTTTGACTTCCTTATTTCTTTCCATCACCTTTGTGGCATCAGCTCAATTTCGTGACTTTCAAGGTGAACCACTTGAAATAACCAATAATGAGACATTACAAGAAACTTTCCGTCAATATGCTACTTTTACCTTAGATATTGCTTCGCTGAATGATTATGTTCGGAGCGAAGATGGTATTTCAAAAATCCGTTTGCAGTGGGGAACAGAACAGAATTGGGAGATGGAAATTTATCCAAATAATCTCTTTAGTGCTGATTATTATTTGCGAACTTCCGATGAAAATGGAACAGAAACTACAAGACCAATGACTTACGAAGGTCATTTCTCTGATAACTTTGGCGATGTTCGTTTGACAATTGGCGATGGCTATTTATTTGGAATGGTTGAAAAAAATGGTCAAATATTTTACATCGAGCCATTGAATTATTTTATCAATGACCGACCAAATAATGAGTTTGTTATGTACGAACCTTCGGCGGTGATTGAAACGGGAAATCACACTTGCGGCTGGTCAAAGAAAAATGCTAAAGTGGATGAAATTATGCCATCCGTAGAAAATAGAAACCTGGTCAATAACTGCTATGTCGTAGAATTGGCGATTGCTTCCGACTTTTCGATGTTTTCGCAATTTGGTTCTACTGCTGCGGTCGAGGCGCACAATGCTGCGGTAATGAATATCGTGCAAGGCGATTATCGGTTTGAATTTGATGATAATATTGAGTTTAAAATTGTGACCCAATTTGTGGAAAATACCAACGCTGGGACGTGGACAGCTTCAACGGATGCAGGTACTCTATTGAATGACTTTAGAGCTTGGGGCGAAGCTGGAAATTTTGGGCTAAATTTTGATTTAGGACAATTTTGGACGACGAGAGATATAGCTGACGGTGCAAATACTTCCGTGATTGGATTGGCTTATCGCCCAGGCATTTGTAGTAGTTTTAAATACCATATTTTAGAATTAATCAGTGGCACATCTACGACTTCTGCGACTAAAAGAGTACTGGTGTCTCATGAGATTGGTCATAACTTTGGCGCGACGCACGATGGTGTGGGTACTGCTTTTATCATGGCTCCATCAGTCAATGTTACGGACGATTGGTCGGCTAATTCGATTAGTCAGGTGAGTGCTCAAGTTGCAACGAGTAATTGCATGTCGGTTTTGGCAGATTGTAGCACCGAAGGCACGCCAAATGCAGATTTTGTAACTACAAGTGCGCTTGCAGGATGCGTCGGTAGTGCAATCACTTATCAAGATGACTCACAATATGGCGCTACTCGAAATTGGATATTTGCAGGCGCAACACCTGCTTCCTCTACTGCCAAAGAAGTCTCTGTTACTTACCCAACAACGGGCAATTATTTGACCACCATCGTATCTGCTAATGGTGCTGGGTCAAGTTCAGAATCAGAGACTGTTTTCGTAGTTATTGACAACCCGCCAGCGTCTCCTTGTGAGCCTTCGGGGGCAGCTGGAGGTGCCGGAATTTCATTTTTTGGTTTTAGTAATATTTCTAATTCATCCGGAAATGCCGCCACTTCGGGAGTCCAATATGAGGATTTTTCTTGCCAAATTGCAGAGTTGAGTTTTGGACAGACTTATGATTTGACCATAACCTTAGGGTTCATTGGCGGAGGTAATATATTTGAATCCTTTGCATTTTACATCGATTATAATGATGATGGTGATTTTCTTGATGCAGGTGAATTAGCCGCTGGGTCAGGCGGTAGTGTATTTGCGGGTACATGGAGTCCAGCCAACGGTGGGGCTACTTTTCAGTTTACTGCACCAGGTAATCCTGCTTTAAATTCAGTTTTGCGTGCTCGTTTGATAACTGATAATGCATTTATTAATAGTCCTTGCCACACACCAAATTCTGGACAAGTAGAAGATTATGGTGTTGTCTTTTTTAGTCCATTACCTGTAATCTTACCCATAGAGTTAACCGATTTTCAAGCGACTCTACGCGACGAAACGACGCTTTTAAATTGGGAAACTGCTGCCGAGACAAATAATGATTATTTTGTAGTGGAACACTCCGTCAATAGCGAAGTTTTTAAAGAAATCGGACGAATTGAAGGGGCGGGTACAACAGATGAAACGACCAATTATGAAACAATTCATCAAACGCCAGCTTCGGGTGATAATTACTACCGGTTAAAGCAAGTTGATTTTGACGGTAGCGTTTCTTATTCGGAAATTAGAACCGTATTTTTAGATAAGACTTTTACCGCTAATTTATTTCCAAATCCAGTCAGTGCAACAACTGTTTCTTTAGAAATGAATAGCAAAGAGTCCGGAGAGTTGCAAGTGGATATTACCAATGTAGCAGGGCAAGTTATGTTTAGTCAAGCATATAATGTGGTGAAAGGAACAAATACACAAGCTATTTCTATCGCTGATTTATCAAACGGGATTTACTTTTTGCGCTTGCAGAAAGGGCAGGATGTCGAGATGATTCGGTTGGTAAAAAATTAAGGTGTTTGCATATTTTGCAGCTAAAACCTTTGAGTTATTTTCACAAGCTCCCTAATTTTTTCAGAGGCAATCATTTTGATTTTTTAGCAAAAAATCAAAATGATTGCCTCTATAACTAGAAATCCCGTGGTGCGGGCGGACAAAAGATAGAAAATGTACAAAAGTCTATTGTGAATTAAGATTTTTTGTAGGCATACCATATATACTAAGTAAGGAGAACTTATAATAATGAATTCAATATACTATAAATGTTTTCCCCTCCTAAAAGATAAATAATGAGGAAAGTAAATTACTTTTGCGCGGCATTCAACCTCATTCATAAAGTCTATTCTTAAGCCGCAATAAATCATGAACTGTAAATTTGTCTTATTTTCCGTATTACTGTTTTGTCAAAACGCCATTGCGCAAGAAGTCAAACCTATTGATTTTAAAAAAGATTTTCAATACCATATTGCGGAAGTTAAAGATGAAATTACTGTCGATGGACATCTCCAGGAAGCCACCTGGAATGCCGCAGAAACAGGCTCTGATTTTTGGCAGAAAATACCCTATTTTGCGAAGGCTGCCGACCCGAGAACGGAGATTCAATTGGCTTACGATGACAAATATCTTTATGTCGCGGCAAAATGCTACCAATCTGAACCCATCACCATTACTACGCTTAAACGGGATGTTTATTGGCAAAATGACGGCATCGCCATCGTACTTGACCCCTTGAATACAAAGAGCAATGCAGTTCTTTTTGGCACTTCAGCCATTGGCGTGCAGTGGGATGCGACGAGTACTTCCACTTCCGATGTTTCTTCTGATTGGAGCAATAAATGGTATGTGGAAACGCAGGTTACCGACGAGTTTTGGTCAGCTGAATTTGCCATTCCTTTCAAAATTTTACGATACGACCCAAGGTTGCCAGAGTGGGGGATGAATTTCGTGCGAAATATTAAATATTGCAATGAGTTTCACAATTGGACTGCTGTGCCAGAAGGCTTTTGGCCACCCAATGCCGCTTTTGCGGGTGCATTGATTTGGGAAACACCACCGACAAAGAAAACCGGAAATTTTAACCTGATTCCTTATGTGAGTGGAGGAGTCAGTAAGCGTAAAGAGGAGTCTACACAATTCACTTATGAAGTCGGCTTAGATGCCAAAGTAGCCCTTACTTCTACCCTTAATTTGGACTTGACGGTAAATCCGGATTTCTCTCAAATCGAAGCCGACGAATTGGTCACCAACCTTACCCGATTTGATATTTCCTTACCCGAAAAAAGAACTTTCTTTCTTGAAAATGCCGATGTTTTTGCTGATTTTGGAACAAACGGAATTCGCCCATTTTTTTCCAGAAGAATTGGTTTGAATCGTAATTTTGAAGCTGTTCCAATTCTCTATGGTGCGCGGGCTACAGGCAATATCAATGCAAACAATCGGGTCGGCATTATGAATATTCATAGTCGGTCTTCCAGCAATTCTTTGGCGCAAAACCAATCTGCTATTGCGTTTAAACGGCAGTTTGGGCGGTCGTTTGTACAAGGACTTTTTTTAAATCGGCAGGCTTATGATAAAATTGAGGCAGTAGATGGTGATTATGGTCGAAACATCAGCGTGGAAGGGGTTTACCAATCTGATAATGGAAAAATCACTGCCTGGGGAGGTACGCACGGTTCGATAAAAGAAGGTTTTAATGACAATCAAATGGTCTACAATGCGGGTTTTCAATATACCAATGCCAATTGGACTTTTGACTCGGATTTTGTGATGTTTCAAGAGAATTACTTCGCTGATATTGGATTTACTGCGCGAGTCAATAACTTCGATGCTTTGCGAGACACCACGATTAGGGCAGGATTTAATTCAGAATCAATCTTTATCCAGTATCAAAAAAGACCACGTTCTGGAGAGGTTCAGCGGCACGTAATGGACATTAGCAACGAAACCATCGTGAATGCGGATTGGAGTTTTAATGAATCAAGCACCAGATTGCATTATGGAATGGTTTTAAAAAACACGACCGAAATTGATGCCTCTATCTCCTACAATGATATTTTCCTACTTTATCCATTTAGTTTTACAAAAAGTACCCCTCTGCCCGTTGATAGATATAGAACGCTGACAGGTAACTTGTCATATGAGTCGGATGGACGAAAAGCTTTATCCTTTGAGGCTTCTGCCCAAATGGGAGGTTTTTAC
Organism: uncultured Saprospiraceae bacterium; assembly: GCA_964445895.1. Lineage (GTDB taxonomy): Bacteria > Bacteroidota > Bacteroidia > Chitinophagales > Saprospiraceae > CAYUNA01. Next base: position 4,888 of record CAYUNA010000016.1, read on the forward strand.
AACGGTCGATTGACCTCTTTTAATGTGAGCACCAATTATCGGATTCAGCCTTGGGGCAACTTCTCCGTTGGTTATCAATGGAATAATTTAAAATTTCCTGACCCTTATGGCGCCTCAAAAATTACGGCGTTTATTTCCAAAATCGAAATCGGGTTTAACAAAAATCTGCTATGGACAACGCTCTTCCAATACGTTGACCAATCTGAATATATGGGCATCAACAGCCGTCTTCAATGGCGTTTTTCCCCAATGTCCGATGTCTTTTTGGTATATGTTGATAATTACGATGTAACCAATTTAGGATTGGCTGCAGGCGATATTTTGTCGAATAATCGAGCAGTTATTTTAAAAGTGAATTATTGGTATTGATGCTTTATGCCATCCAATAATGTTTAAACTATCAAATTCAGTCTTACAAATTTCAAACCCTTTATTTTCATAACTCATTGATTATCATAATCTCGTGTACTCAATGCTCAACCATAATCCGTGTACTGTTCGCTGCTTTCAAACATGGCATAATTATTTCATATAATAAAATAATTATATATGAAACCGACTTTTAAGATAACATTCAGTATTCCGATTTAAGTATTTTTATAACTTTTGAAACACTGATTAACTATGCAATTACAAATTATATCCAAAAGTCCCATTAATGGGCTACCATTCCATTTTTCAAAAAACAATCACCTACTTATTTTCAAAGAATAAACGGCGTAGCATTCCAAGCACTTATTGAAATGCATAACAAACAGATTCCTTACAATTTGACCATTGCTAAGACTGTAACTGTTTGGCCTTTTTTAAAATTTAAAACCTCAGCTATCGAACGTGATAACTGAATTCAAATAAGGAAGAATTGGTGAAAATATTCGGGAGACTCTTTAAAAAATACTCACCTGTATTTAAACCCATCTTGTTATTTTCAAAACCCATTCTTCATTCACATTTTGGTTCAAATGCGACCAATCATATCGTGCCCTCCGTGCGTTGTGAGGCGTCAACTGTGAACCGTTTAACAATTGTAATCCTATGAAAAAAGAGTTTCTGACCTCCTTTTTTGCTGGTAAAATTTCGACTATTTTAGTCACCAGTTTGCTAGTCTTGTGTTGTAACATGGCTGGCTTTTCTCAATGTATGACCGGCGGTTTTTCGCCTCAATTTACGGGCATGTCGCTCACACCAGCGGGTCCATTCGCTGACGAATCCCTAATTCCCATCCCCAACGCTGCGAGCGATGACGGGGCAGGTGGAACGGGGTGCGTCGTTACCGTTACCGAAGTTGGTACGCGCGTTCGAGTGCCTGCCAATCCAACGGCATGCGAAGCGTATACCATCAACATTGACTACCAGGCAGCAGAGTCTGATGGTAGTGCCGATATGACAACGGAGACCTTAACTACCACGGTTGACCCGACTTTGTGCATACCTGTTTATTCAGGTGACGGCAACTTCAACGAGCAATGTCTCGCCAATGCCCCTCCTGCACCAACAGCAGTAGACTGCATCGGCAACGTCCTCACGGTTACCGAAACTTCCGATAACAACAACGGTGGAAGTGGCGACAATGGCGACCCGCTAATCATTACCCGCACTTATTCCGCGACGACAGCCTGCGGCGGTACAGTTACGACGACTCAAACGATTACGATTGAAGATACAATGCCAGCCAACGCGATGTGCATGAATATTACCGCTCAATTAGATGCTTCTGGAAATGTTACGATTGCTGAAGATGCAGTCAATAATGGAAGTACCGACAACTGTGGCATCGTACAATTTAATACGCTTCCCGATTCCTTTGATTGTGATGATATTGGTACCAACAATGTAACCTTATTGATTCAGGATGAAGGTGGACAAATTTCAAGTTGCAACGCTGTTGTAACGGTTGAAGAAAATACCAATCCTACTGCAGTTTGTCAAAATATTACTATCCAATCTGACATTAATGGCGACGCGAGCATCGCAGCTACACAAGTTGATGGTGGCAGTTCTGACAATTGCGGGACGGTCACTTTGTCTATTGATATCAATGCTTTCGATTGCTCAACTATTGGTGGTAATACCATTGTTTTGACTGCAACTGATGGCTCTGGAAATACTGCCAGTTGTAACGCGACTGTTACCGTTGAAGACAATATAGCACCTCAAGCGATTTGCCAAAATATCACCGTTCAATTAGACAATACTGGCAATGTTACCGTTCTTGGCGCAAGCGTTGACAATGGTAGCAATGATGCTTGTGGTATTGTTTCAACGATGCTTGATGTGAGTGCGTTTTCTGCAGCCAATATTGGTGTAAATCCAGTCATGTTAACCGTTACGGATGCCAATGGCAATAACTCGACTTGTAACGCGATGATTACCGTTCAAGACAGTCAAGCGCCTACGGCAGTTTGTCAAAATATCACTGTTCAATTAGACGCTTCGAATAATGTTAGTATTATTGCGAGTGACTTAGACGGAGGAAGTTCTGACAACTCCAATACTTTAAATTTTGCAGCTTCCCAGACCACATTTGCCTGTGCTAATTTAGGGACAAACAATGTCACGCTAACGGTTTCTGATGATACTGGAAATGCTGCTCAATGTACAGCAGTTGTAACCGTTGAGGATAATGTTCCACCAACGGCTTTGTGCATGAATGCCACTATCCAATTAAATGCTGCGGGCAATGCAACAGTAACCACGGCACAAATTAATAACGGCAGTTCAGACAACTGTATGTTAGGTACAATTACATTGAGCAATACCACTTTTACTTGTGCTGATGCTGGTTCAAACTCAGTGACGTTAACCGTCAATGATACCAATGGAAATTCAGCAACTTGTAACGCAAATGTCATCGTTCAAGACAATATTGCCCCTCAGGCAGTCTGTCAAAATATCACTGTTCAATTAGACGCATCAGGTATGGCAAGTGTGACTGCAGCAGATGTTAATGGAGGCAGCACAGACAATTGCGGTGTTGACAATCTTTCTGTCGTATTTAACCTTTTTGATTGTGATAATATTGGAACTAATAATGTAGTTTTACTGGCAACAGATGCTGCCAATAATATTGACAACTGTGTAGCTATTGTGACTATAGAAGACAACATTAATCCCGTGGCTCTTTGTCAAAATGTCAACGCGATTTTGGACGCTAACGGCAATGCGACTATTTCTGTAGCAAACGTCGATAATGGTAGTTCTGATAATTGTAGTAATTTGAATTTTTTGCTTTCGCAAACAACCTTTACATGTTTGGACATTGCAACCAATCCAAATACAGTCACCTTAACTGTAGATGACAATAATGGAAATACGGCAAATTGTACCTCAGATGTTACCGTTATCGACAACGGAGTAACGAACCCTGTCTGTCAAAATATTACCATTCAACTGGATATCAATGGAGATGCTACAATCACTGATTCTCAAATAGACGGCGGTAGTTCTGACAATTGTGGAATTATGAATATTTCGGCTTCACAAACGGCTTTTACTTGTGCAAATACAGGTGAAAATACCGTTGTTTTAACCATCAACGATATAAATGGAAATACGACAACTTGCGACGCTACTGTTACTGTTCAAGAAATGGTTGACCCAGTGGCTGTTTGTCAAAATATCACCGTTCAATTAGATGCTACTGGAAACACTAATTTTGTAGTAGCTGACATTGATGGCGGTAGTTCTGACAACTGCGGAACAGTCAGTCTTGCCGTTTCGCCCAGCGTTTTAACTTGCGCCAATGTGGGTGCCAATAACGTCATTTTGACTGTAATGGATAATAGCGGAAACGATGCTGAATGTACCGCTGTGGTGACCGTTCAAGACTTGGTTAATCCAATGGCAATTTGCCAAAATATCAATGCTCAATTAGATGCTACTGGTAATGTAACGATTACCGCTTCAGATGTGGACAATGGTAGTGCTGATGCCTGTGGAATTTCGAATTTAGCTATTGATATTGACGCTTTTGATTGTGATGATTTAGGTACAAATAATGTGACCTTAACCGTTACAGATAACAATGGCAATAGCGACAATTGTGTAGCCGTAGTGACCGTACAAGATATGGTTGACCCGATTGCCCTTTGTCAAAATATTACCATTCAGTTGGATGCTGCTGGAAATGGCAGCATTGTAGCCGCAGACATCGACAATGGTAGTTCTGATAATTGTGGAAACGTTACCCTTTCTGCTTCGCAAACGGCGTTTACCTGTGCCAATACCGGAAATGCAACTGTTGTTTTAACTGCCAACGATGGCAATGGAAATACTGCAACCTGCAACGCAACTGTCACCGTCGAAGATGATATTGACCCGAATGAAATGTGTCAAGATGCAACCGTGCAACTAGACGCTTCTGGTAATGCAACGATTGACCCCAATGACATTGATAATGGCAGTACAGATGCCTGCGGAATTCTATCACTTTCCGTTGTTCCAAATGCTGTTACCTGTGCCAATATCGGTACATTAATGGTGACTTTAACCGTTACGGATAACAATGGAAACGTGGAAGCCTGCATGGCAACTGTTACCGTCGAAGATAACCAAATGCCAACGGCAATCTGTCAGGATATTTCCATTCTTTTAGACAATAATGGCGACGCAACTATCGCAGCAACTGACTTGGATAATGGTAGTAGTGATGCGTGTTCGGCAGTTACCTTTTCGGCTTCACAAACAGCATTTACTTGTATGGACTTAGGCGCAAATACAGTCACCTTAACTGTTCAGGACGCCAATAATAATACAGCAACTTGTGACGCAACAGTTACGGTTACCGAAAACCCACCAATGGTCATTAACTGCCCCAATGACATCGAAATGATGACTAACGGAGACTGTATGGTTGCGGTGACTTACGTCGAACCTTCTGTAGTTGGCTGCAATTATGCTTTACAAAGCCAAACCCATACTTCTGGTGATATGTTTCCGCAAGGAACGACGACGGTTACGTACACTTTTAGCGATGGTACAAACACCTTAACTTGTATATTTGATGTTACGATTACCGATATGGGAACAGATGCAGGACCGATGCTGAATTGTGGTTCTTTGACTGCTGGCGTTGCCGCAAACACAGATATGGGCGTTTGTATGGCTGCTGGTTTTAACTTAATGCCTGTCATGCAAAGTGATGATTGTGGCCTTGGAAATTTAACCTTGAGTTATACCATTTCTGGTGAAACAACTGCCACAGGAACGGGTATTATTCCAAACACATTTAACTTCAATGAGGGCGTTTCCAACGTTGTTTATGTTTTAACAGACAACTCTGGAAATAGTGACAATTGTAACTTCACAGTCACCGTCAATGATGTAGAAATGCCAACCTTGGATTGTAGCGCATACCAACCCACGGTCAACGTCAATGTGGACAGCGGAACGTGTACCTCAGACAATGTTTCCATCTCAGTCACTCCAACAGACAATTGTGGAATCGCAAGTTTGACGTATAATCTTTCTAACGCAACTTCCGCAAGTTCGCCAAATACAGGCATCAATGATGCTTCAATTGAAACGTTCAATGCTGGAACGACTACTGTACAATATACCGCAACGGATGTCAACGGCAATGCTACAAATTGTAGTTTCAACGTTGTTGTTACAGATACTGAAAGCCCAGTGATTACTTGCCCGGTAGCAGCAGTTTTGACTGTGAATACTGACCCAGGTACTTGTGGTTTTATGCAACAAGGAACGACATTTGACCCGACGTTTTCAGACAACTGTCCTGTTGTTTTGATTGAAAACGACCGTACAGATACCAATACTTTAATGGGAGAAGCCTTTGATGTTGGTACAACTACTGTTACTTGGACTGCCAGCGACGGCGCAGGGAATGATGTGATGTGTATGATTGATATCATCGTTGAAGATAACGAAGACCCAACGGCAATTTGTCAGGATTTTATCGTTCAGTTAGACGCCACAGGAAACGCAACTGTTGCAGGTGCAGACATTGACGGTGGCAGCACCGACAACTGTGGGGTGATGTCTTTAACAGTTAATCCAAATGCTTTCACTTGTGCCAATGTAGGTACAAATAACGTTACCCTTACGGTCACTGACAATTCAAATAATACTGATCAATGCACCACCGTAGTTACCGTTGAAGACAACATTAATCCGAATGCGATTTGTGAAGGTGTTTTACCAATTCAATTAAATGCAAACGGTACAGTTATTATTGCGGCAGCTGATTTGAATGATGGAAGTTCGGATGCTTGTGGCAACTTATCTTTTTCTGCTTCACAAACCGTTTTTACCTGTGATGATGTTGGAAATACGATGGTTACGTTGACCGTAACAGATGCCAATGGAAATACAGACCAGTGCATCACTTTCGTAGGAACAGCGGATGTTACTCCTCCATCAGCAATTTGCCAAAATACAACCATTCAATTGAACGCTGCTGGTAATGCTACTGTCACGGGCACACAGATTGACGGAGGTAGCACAGACGTATGTGGAATCAATACTTTGGTCGCTTCTCCAAATACATTTACTTGCGCCAATGTCGGTACAAATAATGTCACCCTAACCGTCACTGATGTCAATGGAAATGATGCAACTTGTACGGCAATCGTCACTGTCCAAGACACGGAAGCCCCGATAGCTTTATGTCAAGATATTACGGTTGATTTAGATGCCGACGGCGATGCAAATATCACCGCTGCTCAAATCGACAATGGAAGTAATGACAACTGCGGAACGGTAACCTTATCCATTATGCCGAATACTTTTGATTGCTCCAATCTGGGCACAAATATCGTAACCCTAACCGTTACCGATAACGACAACAATACGGCAACTTGTGATGCAACCGTTACGATTGACGACCCTGTTTCTCCGGTCGCTGTTTGCCAAACTGCAAGTATTGATTTGGATGTTGATGGCAATGCAACACTTGCCGCTAATTTAATCGAAAATGGCAGCACAGACGCGTGTGGTATTATCAGCACCGTAGTCACTCCAAATATGTTTGATTGCAACGATGTAGGTTCAAATAACGTAACCCTGACTGTCGAAGATGCAAGTGGCAATGTTTCTTCTTGTTTAACTACTGTCCTGGTGAACGATGCGATAAATCCAACTGCAACTTGCCAAGGTGTAATACTTCAATTGGATGCTGCGGGCAATGCTGTTTTAACAACAGCCCAGGTAGACAATGGTAGTAATGACGAATGTGGCATTGCAAGTTTGAGCCTTAATATGACTAATTTTACTTGTGCAAACGTCGGTGGAAATATCGTCGTTTTGACCGTAATCGATAACAATGGAAATACTGCAAATTGCAACTCGTTTGTAGAAGTAGAAGACAACGTGGCACCAACTGCAATTTGTCAGGATATTTCCGTAGCTATTGACGCAACAGGAAATACAACCATTACTGCTGCTCAAATTAACAACGGTAGCAACGATGCGTGTGGAGTCGCTTCGATTTCCATCAATCCAACCACATTCACTTGTGCGGACGTTGGCGCAAATACCGTCACTTTAACCGTTACGGATGACAACGGAAACAACGGGACTTGTGATGCTACGGTAACGGTTACTGATTCTAATGCACCAAATGCTGTATGCGCAGATGCGACTATTCAGTTGGACGCAATGGGCAACGCAACCCTCAACCCTGCAACAGTAGACGGTGGTAGTTCTGCGCCTTGTGGAACGATGATGCTGGATGTTTCACCAAATACATTTACCTGTATAAATATAGGCGTCAATACGGTGACTTTGACCGTAACTGCTAACAACGGAATGACCGATAATTGCACCGCGAATGTGACAGTTGAAGACAATGTAAATCCAATGGCGGTTTGTCAGGATTTTACGACTCAATTGAATGGTGCAGGTACGGCAACTATCAACGCGGCTAACATCGACAATGGTAGTACTGATGCGTGTGGAATTGCGACCTTTGCTATTTCACCAAATAGCTTTGATTGTACCAATGTTGGAGACAACGCGGTGATTTTAACAGTTACCGATAATAACGGAAATATGGCAACTTGTAATGCCACTATTACCATCGAAGACGAGACCAATCCAAATGCAATTTGTCAAAATATCACAGTCCAATTGGATGCGGCTGGAAATGCGGCAATCATAGCGGATGATGTCAATAATGGTAGTAACGATGCTTGTGGAATTGCTAATTTATCTGCAAATCCAACAGCGTTTACTTGTGCGAATATTGGCAATAACAACGTTGTTTTAACAGTAACGGATACCAACGGAAATATGGCAACTTGTAACGCCAATGTTGTCATTGAAGACAACATTAATCCAGTTGCTGTTTGTCAAAATATTACCATTCAATTGGATGCCGCAGGAAATGTTTTCATTACTGGAAATAACCTTGACAACGGTAGTACCGATGCGTGTGGTATTTTGAATTATAATGCTTTTCCTAACAGTTTTACTTGTAATGAAATTGGCGCGAATAACGTCGTTTTAACCGTAACGGATAATAATGGAAATACAGATATGTGCAATGCTGTAGTTACCGTGCAAGATACGGAAGACCCTACCGCGGTTTGTCAAGACGTAATCATTCAATTGGATGCCAACGGCGATGCATCAATTACCGCTGCACAGATTGATAACGGAAGTTCAGACAACTGCGGAATTGCCAGTATCGTCGTCTCACCAAACATTTTTGATTGTTCAAATATGGGCGATAATACCGTAACGTTGACGGTAACCGATACGGATAATAATTCAGCAAACTGTACCGCAACGGTAACGGTTGAAGACTCCGTTTCTCCAGTAGCCATTTGTCAGGATGCCATCATTCAGTTGGATGCTAATGGAAATGTGACTTTAGACCCTGCATTGGTCAACGATGGCAGCATGGACGCTTGCGGTGTAGTTACTTTATCGGTTACGCCAAATATGTTTGACTGTACAAATATTGGTATCAATAACGTGATGCTAACCGTCGAAGATGCCGCTGAAAATATGTCCACTTGTCTTGCCGACGTAACAGTTGAGGACAACACGAATCCAATCGCATTGTGTCAAGACATTGATGTAGACTTAGACAATACCGGAAATGTCAGCATCAACGCCACACAAGTCGATAATGGCAGCAATGATGCCTGTGGAATTATGAGTGTAAGTTTAGATATTTTTAACTTTGATTGTACAACGGTTGGCGATAATGCAGTCGTTTTGACTGTAACAGATATGAACGGTAACGCGAGCACTTGTAATGCGACTGTGACTGTCAATGATAACGAAGACCCAACGGCGGTTTGTCAGGACATTTCGGTAGGCGTTGGTCCATCCGGAAGCGTGACGATTGTGGCGGCACAGATTGACAATGGAAGTTCTGACAATTGTGGCGTTGCGATGTTGAGTGTTTCACCAGACACTTTTACTTGTAACGAAGTAGGAACAAATACGGTGACCCTGACTGTGACCGATGATTCAGATAATGAAGCTACTTGTACTGCTACTGTGACGGTAACGGATAGTTCTGTTCCGACGGCAATTTGTATGAATGCGACGATTCAATTGGATGCCACTGGCAATGTGACTTTAGACCCTGCATTGGTGGACGGCGGTAGTTCTGCACCTTGCGGAACGATGACGCTTTCTGTTTTACCAAATACTTTTACTTGTAATGATATTGGTGCAAATACAGTAACGTTGACAGTCGAAGACAACAATGGAATGACCGATGATTGTACGGCAACTGTAACGGTTGAGGACAAGGTAAATCCAACGGCGATTTGTATGGATGCGACGATTCAATTGGATGCCACTGGTAATGCGATTTTGACAACAGCACAAATTGAAAATGGCAGCAACGATGCTTGCGGAATTGCTACTTTAACGCTTTCGCAAACAGCCTTCACTTGCGCCAATATCGGTGAGGTAACTGTGATTTTAAAAGCAACAGATAATAACGGCAATGCCGGAACATGTACTGCAACCGTTACCGTGGAAGACAATATGAATCCAGTGGCAATGTGTCAAAACATCACGACTCAGTTAGATGCCAATGGAATGGCGATGATTGCTGGTGCAGCGATTGACAATGGAAGTACAGATAACTGCGGAATTGCGTCTTTAGTCGCAACGCCAGCTACCTTTACTTGTGCTGAAATTGGCGATAATAACGTGACCTTGACGGTTACTGATGATGGTGGAAATATAGCAACTTGTATAGCGGTCGTAACTATCGAAGATAATATGTCTCCAACCGCGATGTGTCAAAACATCAACGTTCAGTTAGATGCAACTGGAAATGCTACAATTATAGCAGCTGACATTGATAATGGCAGTTCCGACAATTGTGGTGTGATGGCTATTATGGCATCACAAACAGCGTTTACCTGCACAGATTTAGGAGCAAATAACGTGACCTTAACCGTCACGACCAACAACAATGAAACGACAACATGCATCGCTATTGTCACCGTAGAGGACAATATTGACCCAATGGCAATTTGTCAAGACATTCAAGTTACTTTGGATGCAAATGGCGATTACGTTTTGGCAGCAGCCGAAGTCGATAATGGCAGTTCTGACAACTGCAACGCAGGCGTAATGTTGAGCGTTGATATGATGAATTTTGACTGTAGTAATGCTGGCAATAACACTGTAACATTAACGGCTACGGATGCTGCTGGTAATACCGATACTTGTACTTCTACCGTCGGTGTAATTGCATCAGGAACTTGTGCCCCGCCGATGATTGCCAACACAGGTGGTCCAAATATTACGGACCCTTGCACTTGCTTAGGTAATGGTGTATTCGGTGAAGAAGTAGTGATTAACTCTACAGGACCAGGTCAAATGTGGACAGTTCAAACGACTACCTTACTTGACCCAAGTACTGGAAATGCTTATCCGACAGGTACACCATTTGTTGAAAATGCGCCAATGGGTGGTGCGGTTCAATATACTTTGGTGGGCAACCATTTGGATGGCGTTGGATTTACGATTTCCGCAATGAGTCCTTTCTTCCCGGGAGTTGTTTTAGAAATTGGCAACACTTGTTTCTATCCAGACCCAGTGATTGTTACTGATTTAACAGGAACAATTTGTGCGGGTACTACGCCGATTGTTTTAGAAGGAAATGCCGGTGCAGGCGTAGCAGGAACGGGCGTTTTTACCATCAATGGAAATGTCGTAACGGAGATTGACCCAGCCGTTTTAGGAATGGGCAACTTCTTATTGACTTATACTTTTGACGCAGGGACAGCGGGTGGAAATGACCCAACTGACCCAGGATGTGAAGATAGTGTAACGGCTACTTTTGAAATTGAAGCGACGCCAACTTTCCAGGGTTGTAATGATGATGTAACCATCGTTTTAGGACCAACTTGTGAAGCATTGGTGACGCCAGATGTAATTTTAGAAGGGGACTTTGCATGTGTAGATGAATATATAGTAGAATTGACGAATGAGCTTGGACAAACTGTGCCAAACCCAATTACAAATGTTTATATCGGTCAAACCTTGACGGGAACAGTGACGCATATACCAAGTGGTAATAGCTGTTCTTCGCCGTTGTTGATTGAAGATTCGATAGCACCAACGATTGATTGTCAGCCAATTACGATTAGCTGTATGGATGCTTTGCCTCCTGTTGGAACAGACGTGACGGGCATGGATAATTGTGATGTTGACCCGGATGTTGTTTTATTGAATCAAGTTTTTAATTCAGATGACAACTGTACAGACGTTGCGCCAAATGACGGTGTAGCTGGTTTTGTAACCGTTACCCGAACCTATCGCGCAGAAGATGCTGGTGGAATGCAATCAACTGAATGTGAGCAAATCATTACGATTACGCGACCAGATGATGTGGATTTTCCAGAAGATGTTTATTGGACTTGCGAGCAATATGCTGCGAATCCATACATCATTGATACCACGGAATTGCATCCGGACATTATTGCTGGTTTTGGAACGGAATTCCCGGCAGGACCGAATGGTTTCGGTTTTGATTTGACCAGTATGGCAGTGAATGACGCGCGTTTGATTAACAATGTTCCAAACTCCAATCCTGCCCGACCAACGGGTTCTGGGACACCAGGTGTGGCATTGGGCGCATTTTGTAATTACTCCGTAACGCATAGCGACAATGTGTTGGGTATTTGCGGGTTTGGCAACAGCACGGATTCTCCTGTTTTCAAAATATTGAGAACATGGACCGTCTTAGATTGGTGTACAGGACAAATTATTACGACAAATAATGCAGGTGAAGACAACGTGCAAGCGATTGTTGTCATGGATATGGAAGGACCTACATTTACTGGCGCAGACGTGACGCTTTCGACTTCTATTCCAGCGAATGGTAGCAATGGTTGCCAGGCAATTGGAATTGTACCAATGCCAACCGTGACAGATAACTGTACGAGTGTGGATGTTGTGCAAGCGTTTGTCTACACAGATGCAGCGCTGACTAATAACATTGCAACGGTAGATGCCAATGGTCTCATTAGTCCGCCTTTAGAAATTGGTAATTACTTCATTGGTTATACCGCTTCTGATGTTTGTGGAAACATGAGTCAGTCGCCAGCCTTCAATTTGACCATTATTGACAATGAGTCACCGACGATGATTTGTGATGAAATTACAGAAATTAACGTTCCATCGACGGGTGTGGCAGTTGTTCCTGCGGCAGTTTTTGATGATGGAAGTTTTGATAATTGCTGTTTGCAAACCTTTTCCGTAAGGAGAATGGATGACAACTGTGGCGTAGCAGGCAATACAACCTTTGAACCTACCGTGACTTTCTGTTGTGCAGACGCAGCCCAAGCACCGGTAACAGTAGTCATGCAAGCCACTGACTGCAATGGCAACTCAAATACTTGTATGGTGACGGTGAATGTTGGTGATAAAATTGACCCGACGGTCACTTGCCCTGCCAATGCGACGCTGGATTGCGATATGTACAACGCCACTTTACGCGCTCAATTATTGGTGTGTAACTTGGGTGATGCATGTGAATCCAATGCTTTGACCAATGCTGGATATGGCGATGTTACCATTACAGATAACTGTGGCGCAGTAGCAACACCAATCGTTAATGTTGACATTGACAACTGTGGAAATGGAACAATTACTCGTTCGTTTACAGCAGTAGATGCAAGTGGAAATACCTCAAATACGTGTACACAGACCATTACTGTTAATCACAATTCTGATTGGTCGGTAGAGTTCGACGAAGATGTGAATTTAACTTGTGGCGCAACAACGGCAACGGTTGAAACTGCGTTTGGAACACCAGAAATCTTTGGTGAGACTTGCGAAATGATTGCGACCTCGTTTCAAGATGAAACCTTTACGCAAGTGCAAGATGCTTGTTTTAAAGTGGTAAGAACGTGGAAAGTGATTAACTGGTGTGTGGTTGGTGATGAAATTGACCAAGAGGCTAACGCAATTGAGTTATCTGAATTGGACTTAAATGAAGACCTGAATGGTGACGGCGAAATCAATGCTCGTACCTTCCGTGATTCGTACCGAGGTATCTTGCCAACATCGGATAACGACCCGGATGCGGACAATCAGGATGGTTTCATTACCTATATCCAAACGGTGAAAGTGATTGACGAAGTTGCCCCCGTTTTTGTAGCCAATTGCAACGTGGCAGATGTGTGCATCGACGATAATACTTGTGGTGCGACCGTCAACTTTGCGATGCCTGTAGTGACAGATTGTGTAAATGCTGATTTGGTAACCATTACAGCGACTTCGGACTTGGGGAACGGCTTTGGCCCTTTCAATGACGTAGCACCTGGCGATTATGTTGTGACTTTCCAAGCGACTGACAACTGCGGCAATGTAGCGATTTGTACCAGTAACTTTAGCGTGGAAGATTGCATTTTGCCATCGCCGGTTTGTGTTGAAGGTTTGATAGTAGAATTGTCTTCTACCAATGACCCGAACGACCCGAATTTTGAGCCAACGATTACGATTGATATTGACCTGATTAACGCAGGTTCATTTGACAACTGTCCATTTGCGGCGGGAGATGCGTTGAAATTGAGCTTCACTACCGACATCAGCGATATGACACAGACGTACAACTGCGATAGTGTAGGTACACGTACCGTGCGCTTGTATGTGACGGATGCCGCTGGCTTGCAAGACTTCTGTGAAACGGAAATCGAAGTACAAGCCAATCAAGGTCAGTGTAGTACGCCACTTGTAGCGATGGTTGCGGGTAATGTAGCAACTGAAAACACGGCTGATGTAGAAGACGTGATGATTCATATTAATGGCGATAATGTGGCGATGGATTACATGACCGATGCGTCTGGATTGTTTGATTTGAACGTACCGATGTACAACGATTATACGATAACACCAGAGAAAGACGACGACCATCTGAATGGCGTTTCGACCTTTGATTTGGTGAAAATCAATAAGCATATTTTGAATATTCAATACTTGGATTCGCCGTATAAAATGATTGCTGCGGATGCCAACAACTCAGGTTCGATTACAACGTTGGACTTGGTGCATATCCGTAAATTGATTTTGCAAATTGAAACGGAATTTACCAACAATACTTCCTGGCGTTTTGTGGATGCAGCTTATGTATTCCCTGACCCGACGAATCCTTGGTTGGAAACTTTCCCAGAAATTATCAGCATCAATAACCTGGAAGCCGATATGATGGAAGAGGACTTTATCGCCGTCAAAATCGGTGATGTCAATGGAACGGCACAAGCCAATCAACTTTTGGGTGCGGACGACCGTACGCAAACAGGGGCGTTGCGCTTGCAGACAACTGACCAACAATTGAAAGCTGGCGAGACCTATACGGTGCGTTTCACTGCTGCTAATTTTAACCATTTGGGTTATCAGTTTACGATGCAGTTGGACACGGATAGAGTAGTGGTTGACCGCATTGAAGATGGGCTGGCAACGGCGTTTAATTTTGGAACAACCTACTTAGCAGAAGGCATCTTGACCACCAGTTGGAACAATGCCGCTGCGACGCACTTAGCGACTGATGAAGCGTTATTTACGCTAAAAATCACTTCGTTGACCGATGGCAAATTATCTGATGCCATCCGGATAGCAACCACGCACACCAACGCCGAAGCCTATGCTGCCAACGGCGATTTGGAGACGGTTGAATTGACGTTCAACACTGCGAATACAACCGATGCCATGGCTTTATTCCAGAATCAACCGAATCCGTTTAACGACGCGACAACGATTGGTTTTTACTTGCCAACTGCGCAATCCGCAACCTTGACCATTACAGACCTTTCGGGGCGCATCGTATATGCTTTGACACAGGATTTTGTGGCAGGGGACAACATGGTGACGATTTCACGGGAAGAATTGAGTAGCCGGGGAGTATTGTACTATCGGTTGGAAACGGATGAAGGGGTGCAAGTGAAGAAGATGATTGTTGAGTAAGTACTCGGACATATTTATTCGCGGAATTTTAGGACTAAGATTTTTT
>CAYUNA010000017.1:0-19641 GCA_964445895.1 uncultured Saprospiraceae bacterium
AAAATTCTATCTGATTTTTAATCAAGATAATTTGTGTGCATACCGTAGGTACTAAGTGTCTCGTAGTAGCTTTCTCTCAACGAAAAAAATTGCCTTTTGATGCAGCCAAAAAAAAAGAGCCCTTCTTCCATTAATGAAAGAAAGACTCAAAACTTGTCTCAACAAAATCTTTTATCGGTTACTTTTTAGGATATTTGATTATAACAATGCTTAATTGTAACTATTTTTTTAGGTTTTTTAGGTTTTCAGTTGCTTCGTAAATTTTTTCGGGATTAAATTCAAATCATGGTGATTTTAAAAATCACCATGATTTGAACTCACTAATTTTTTGAAAGTGCAGGTGCATCTGCTGCACAGCAGCAAGCTTCTCCACAAGTATCACCAATGTATTGATTGCCCTGTCCTGCCCCCAATACAGTTATGTTATTGTCAGGATTTAGACTCACATTGCTGTTCAAAGCATCTGCCTCGTTGTCAAAAATGACTAAATCCGAACAGGCACCGCCAGATTTAAAAGAAAATAATGGAATTTTGGTATTTGCTGGAATGTCAAATGGCGTATACCCCGTTGCATTCGCTGGTGCAAAAAATAAATAATCTGCATCCGTATTTTCAGCGGGTGCATTGATTTGGTTAACCATCCATGTCAATGCCGTGCTGCCTGTTTGCAATCCAGTCAAATCGGTTACCTGATAACCGCTCACTTCGGCTTCTGCAACAATGGAGATTTGAGTTGCTGGACTCAACCGTGCTTGTGTCCCACTATATGCCACATCTGATTCGATGGAGACGACAAATGCTTCCAAGTCGTTATCAAACTCCAAACAATAAGTAATACCCATACAAGATGC
The DNA here is from genome assembly GCA_964445895.1 of uncultured Saprospiraceae bacterium. Taxonomy (GTDB): domain Bacteria; phylum Bacteroidota; class Bacteroidia; order Chitinophagales; family Saprospiraceae; genus CAYUNA01. The sequence goes on from CAYUNA010000017.1 coordinate 852, forward strand.
TGAACCATTGTTATTGCCATCGTATTGGTTGGTTAATCCGCCCCCCAAAACGATAAAATTATTATCGGTATTCAATGAATTATTACTGTTCAGCGGGTCAATTTCATTGTCAAACAAAGCGACATTGCCGACACATCCACTGGCGGCGTAAAAGGAAAATAAGTCCACATATGTTTCTGCGGGAAAGTCAAAAACCGTGTAATTCCCTGCATTGTTTGGGGAGAAAAATAAGTAATCTGCGTTGGGGTTTTCAGTGGGTTCATCGAGTCGGTTCACGCCCCAACTTAACGGAGTTGCGCCACCTTGCAAGTTGGTCAAACTGTCAATTTGATAGCCGCCTGCCACATGTGGGAAGACCACCGAAATCTGGGTTGACCCCGTCAATCGAGAAAGCATACCTGTGTAAGCTGTTTCCGACTTAGCAGCAACTGTATAGTGCTGATTCCCCGCATCATAAGTCAGTCGGTAGGTGACTTGTGCCGTCATTTCTGTCGGCATCCACGCCAGCAATACCAACAAAATGGCGAAAGAATATAAGTATGAATATTTCATATCGAAATTATTTTTTTTGTTTTGGCGGTTGTTGATTGAATGATCAATGAAGAATGATGAGTGATGAATTTGGCTACCATATTTATCATTCAACATTCCTCATTGATAAGAGCGTTTATTTGCCTTCTTCTACAATAAATTTATACTCTCGGCTTACATTTTCTTCTGACTGAAAACGCAAGGTGTACATACCCGCTGAATAGTCTTTCAAATCTACTTTTATGGTATTTTTACCCGCTGTTCCGTTGTGCTGAATTTGTGTAATTTTTTGACCAGAAATACTAATAATATTTAACTCCAAATCATCGGCAGCATTGACGTTTGTCCAGTCAACCGTTAAGTCGCTCATCGCTGGAATTGGGTAAATATTTACTTGGTCAATACCGACTGTCTCATTAGTGCTTGTGCCCAAATTACTGCAATCCACTTCACCATTTAAAACACCTGCGAAGGCATTGCCACGAGTTTTTAAAACAGTGAAATTTTGTGTATAATTATAACCATTAGCTACAGCAGTTTGTACTGCTTCATCGCTATTTTCTACTAATTTTAAAACACCTACGCATTCTGTTTCTACATTTTTAAAAGTAAATAACGGCGTTTCTAATCCTTCGAAAAAAGGGAGTGCAGCAGTACTTCTTTCTACCATGTTGAAAACCAACAAGTTTGATAATCCTACATTTAATTCATCAGAATAGGCATTGTCTTGCCAAGTAATACCAGGAATGAGGGATTGGATATTTCCAGCAGTAAATACCTCATCGTCAGGGACTTGCAAGACAACTTGGATATTAGAGGTTGTGTTGAGTGGCGTTGGAATGGTTTCTTCCGCAACCATACTTACCAAGTAGGTTTCATCGTCAGACAGGATGCTTAGACTGAGTTTTAACTGAGCCGATGCGCTGTTGAGGACACAACCAAAAAGGGTGAAAATGAAGATTATTTTTTTCATTTTTTGTTATTTTAAAAACTGCAATTGTTAATTAAAGTAGTTACTTGAAGTAACCGCCTTAATTATTCGCAAGGCAGTTGTTTTTTAGTTTTAATTAGAATTTTAAAAAATGAAAATCAAAATGATGTTTAAGAGCATGTCTAGTTTTTCTACTTCCTGAAAACCAAGCATTTAAGAACTTGACTTTGAATCAAATCAGTCGTTTAGCTCGCTAAACTCTTTCTTTGATTCTTCGTCAAAATCCTAAATCATTGATTTTCAGTTCGTATAAAAACTATACATGCTCTAAAATTTTTAAAATAAAAATGAAGGGAGATGGTCAACATGATTATTTCAATTTTTAGAGATCATTTCAATTTTCATCGTTTCAAATTATGTCAAAAAAGCTACTCAATGAGATAATTTTCAGCAGTTGATCTTTAGTCTATTTTAAGACCAAAGACCAACTTGCCAAAGATTAATCCGGCATTTGTTCATATAAAATATAAATCGGAGTTGTCAATGTATTCTCTGGGAACAAGGCAGTCGAGAAGAAGATAACATCTTGGTCAGCACCTGCACCTTGGAAAATAACTTGTCCGTTCATATCTCCATCTTCACGGCTATACGTCGGTGAAACGATGTACAGCGGGAAGAAATTGGTATTGCCAACGTCGTTCAAGACCTTGAAGAATACCGCATCCGTATCACTATTGATTCCTTGGAAAATAATTTGATTGCCTGAACCATTCACTTCAGAATAGTTACCTGGCCATAAGACCATTTTGCCATCATTCATTTCCTGACGAGCATGCTCAGAACCAGTTACACCTGGTTTTTGATATGTTGTCATCGAATCTGCGGTGAAGTCAACAACTGTTGCTGAAGTTGAAACTGTAACTGGGTTTTCGGTCATCGCTCCAAAGTGGTTGCGGTGACGAACAGCAACATAATAATCGCCTGGTGTAGCATCGGTAAAGTATAATGGAGAAATTCCATCTGTATCGACGATGTCACCATCTCGCTGAATCAATCCTGCCCGACGTGCGCGAACAGTACTTGGGTCATTTGCAGAGCGCAATTCAACCATGACCCAATCCACGATAGCATTGTTTCCAGAGACAGCGAATGCTACTAAACTGGTTGTTTCGTTACCGTCATAATCGAAGTCAATCCATTCGCCGTAAGGCTGTGCTAATGGAATTTGATTTTGTGCCCGCAAGTCATCGCGCATTAAGCCTGATGTCATGTCGTAAGCACCACCCAGCATTGCTTTTATGCTCAACTGAATGCGTGGTTGCATGTAATCTGGCGTGCCATTTCCATCAGAATCTGGACACTGAACGCCATCAGGACATTCTTGCGAATCAGACAAACCATCGTTGTCAGAGTCACCCGAACCTGCAATTGTTCCGTTAGAACCATCACCGTTATCAGCATCCAAATAGTTTGGAATACCATCGCGGTCATCGTCTGCCAGACCTTGTTCTGCACCACCATCATCGCTGTCATCGTCATTTGGACTATCGCCATCTGCATCGGTGTCATTATAGTCAGGATTGCCGTCCATGTCGGTATCTTGTACGTTGGATTCAATATTATCGGTGATACCGTCATTATCTGTGTCCAAACAGATTCCGTTAGGGCATTCATCTTCGTCAGATAAGCCGTCGTTATCAGAGTCATCGTCCATATAATCAGGAATATTATCACCGTCAGTATCAGGACACTGAACGCCATCAGGGCATTCTTGAGCATCAGATAAACCGTCGCCATCAGAATCACCAGACCCTGCGATTGTTCCATCATTACCGTTACCATTGTCGGCATCTAAGTAGTTTGGAATACCGTCGCCGTCGGCATCTTCTAAACCGTTGCCAGCGCCTTCATCATCAGAATCATCCGTGCCTGCACTATCGCCATCGGCATCTGCATCGTCGTAATCAGGATTTCCGTCGCCATCAGTATCTTGTGTGTTGGATTCGATATTGTCAGCAATGCCGTCATTATCGGTATCTGCACAAGGTGCGCCAGTTGGACATTCATCTTCATCTGCAATGCCGTCATTATCAGAATCCGTATCCATATAATCAGGAATATTGTCACCATCAGAATCTGGACATTGAACGCCATCAGGACATTCTTCGCAATCAGATAAACCATCGTTGTCAGAATCACCGCAGCCTGCAATACCTGTTCCGCTACCGTTTCCATTGTCCGCATCCAAATAGTTCGGAATACCGTCGCCGTCTTCGTCCGCGAGACCGTTGCCAGTGCCTTCGTCGTCAGAATCATTCGTGTCAGGTGCGTCACCATCTGCATTGGAATCATTGTAATCAGGATTTCCGTCGCCATCGGTGTCTTGTGTATTTGATTCGATATTGTCAGCAATGCCGTCATTATCGGTATCTGCACAAGGTGCGCCAGTTGGACATTCATCTTCATCTGCAATGCCGTCATTATCAGAATCCGTATCCATGTAATCAGGAATATTGTCACCGTCAGAATCTGGACATTGAACGCCATCAGGACATTCTTCACAATCAGATAAGCCATCGTTGTCAGAATCACCACAGCCCGCTACATCCGTTCCTGTGCCGCTTCCATTGTCTGCATCCAAGTAATTTGGAATACCGTCATTGTCATCGTCATCTGTACCGTTGCCATTGCCACCGTCGTCAGAATCATCTGTAACTGGTGCGTCGCCGTCAGCATTGGTATCATCATAATCAGGATTTCCGTCGCCGTCGGTATCTTGTGTATTGCTTTCGATATTATCTGCAATTCCGTCGCCGTCAGTATCGGTACAAGGTGCGCCAGTTGGGCATTCATCTTCGTCAGACAAACCGTCATTATCAGAATCTGTATCCATGTAATCAGGGATGCCATCACCGTCAGAATCTGGGCATTTATAACCATCAGGACACTCTTCTGCATCTGATAAACCATCGTTATCACCATCACCTGAACCAACAACATCGTCGCCAGTACCAGAACCATTATCTGCATCCAAGTGGTCAGGAATGCCGTCATTATCGGTATCATTCCAAGGACCGAGCAATACGCCGTCTTCTTCACCACCTGTTCCATCATTTTGACCTTCGCCGTCTGCATTAGCATCATTGTAATCTGCCATGCCGTCGCCATCGGTGTCAAGATCATTGGCTTCTAAGCTATCAGGAATACCGTCGTTATCGGTGTCGCCTGTTTCGTCAGTATCTGCAATGCCATCATTGTCATCATCTGAGTCATCAACGTCCGCAATACCGTCGCCGTCTGAGTCAACATTTGATTCCATGTAATCAGGCGTACCATCATTATCAGAATCGGGACAAATAATGCCATCCGGACATTCTTCACAATCAGATAAACCATCGTTGTCAGAGTCACCGCAGCCCGCTACATCCGTTCCTGTACCGCTTCCATTGTCCGCATCCAAGTAATTTGGAATACCGTCGTTATCATCATCATCCGTACCATTGCCTGTACCACCGTCGTCATTATCATCGGTGCCAGCACTATCGCCATCTGCATCCGAATCATTATAATCAGGTTCTCCATCGCCATCGGTATCAATGGTATTGGATTCAATATTATCCGCGATACCATCATTGTCAGTGTCGGCACAAGGCGCGCCAGTTGGACATTCATCTTCATCTGCAGTACCATCGTTATCAGAATCCGTATCCATGTAATCAGGAATACCATCGCCGTCAGAGTCTGGACAAATAAAGCCATCCGGACATTCTTCAGCATCCGATAAACCATCATTGTCAGAGTCACCTGTGCCAGCTATGTCTGTTCCTGTTCCAGAACCGTTGTCAGCATCCAAGTGATCAGGGATTCCGTCACCATCGGTATCGTTCCAAGGTCCAGTTAACACGCCGTTTTCTTCACCGCCTGTACCATCAGTTGCCCCTTCACCGTCCGCATTATTATCATCATAATCAGCCATGCCATCGCCGTCAGTATCCAATTCGTTGGATTCTAAACTATCAGGAATGCCGTCACCGTCAGTATCGCCCGTTTCATCAACGTCTGCAATGCCATCATTATCATCATCTGGGTCGTTGGTATCAGAAATGCCATCACCGTCTGAATCAACGTTTGACTCCATATAATCAGGTGTACCATCATTATCCGAATCTGGGCATGTTACGCCATCAGGACATTCTGTTGCATCACTAATGCCATCACCATCCGAGTCACCCGAACCTGCGATGTCATCGCCAGTTCCGCTTCCGTTGTCGGCATCTAAATAATTCGGAATACCGTCGTTATCGTCGTCGTCTAAACCATTTCCAGTTCCACCATCGTCGTTGTCATCTGTACCTGCGCTATCGCCGTCGGCATCTGCATCGTCGTAATCAGGGTTTCCGTCACCGTCGGTATCCTGTGTGTTGGATTCGATATTATCTGCAATTCCGTCGCCGTCGGTATCTCCACAAGTTCCAGAAGGACACTCGTCTTCGTCAGCAATGCCGTCACCATCAGAATCTTCATCCATGTAATCAGGAATACCATCACCGTCAGAATCTGGGCATGTTACGCCATCAGGACATTCAACAGTATCTGATAAACCATCATTATCTGAATCCCCCGAACCTGCAATGTCTCCACCAGAGCCATCACCATTGTCCGCATCCAAATAGTTTGGAATACCATCATTATCATCATCTTCTAAACCGTTGCCTGCGCCACCATCGTCATTATCATCAGTGCCAGCACTATCGCCGTCGGCATCGGCATCGTCATAATCAGGGTTTCCGTCACCGTCGGTATCTTGCGTATTGGATTCGATATTATCTGCAATTCCGTCGTTATCGGTATCACCACAAGTTCCAGAAGGACACTCGTCTTCATCCGCAATGCCGTCATTATCAGAATCTTCGTCCATGTAATCAGGAATACCGTCACCATCAGAATCTGGACACTGAACGCCATCAGGACATTCTGTTGCATCGCTAATGCCATCATTATCGGAGTCACCAGAACCAGCAACATCATCTCCAGAACCATCACCATTATCCGCATCCAAATAGTTTGGAATACCGTCATTATCATCATCATCCAAGCCATTGCCTGCACCACCATCATCGTTGTCGTCTGTACCAGCACTGTCGCCATCTGCATCCGAATCATTATAATCAGGATTCCCATCGCCATCGGTATCTTGTGTATTAGATTCGATATTGTCAGCAATTCCGTCATTATCGGTGTCTGTACAGTTTCCGGAAGGACATTCATCTTCGTCGGTAATACCATCGTTATCAGAATCCGTATCCATGTAGTCAGGAATGCCGTCACCGTCATTATCAGGACAGATAAATCCGTCAGGACACTCGTAAGCGTCAGATAATCCATCGTTGTCAGAGTCACCAGAGCCCCCATTTGAGCCATCGGTATCTGCATCCAAGTGGTCAGGAATACCATCGTTATCGACATCCTTCCAAGGACCTTCTAAAACGCCATCTTGCTCGCCACCTGTTCCGTCATTTCCAGCAACGTCACCATCGGCATTACTATCATTATAATCTTCATTGCCATCACCATCGGTGTCAATGGTATTGGATTCTAAGCTATCCGGAATACCATCATTATCGGTATCGCCTGTTTCATCAACGTCTGCAATGCCATCGTTATCATCATCGTCATCATCATCGTCAATGATTCCGTCGCCATCCGTATCAGAACAGTTGGTCGCGGTAACATTGACAGCATGACTTGGTGCGCTGTAACAACCATTTGCTGTATAATAAGCATAATAAGCTCCTGATACTTTGATGTTTGTCGGATCAGCAATCGTATCACTTAATCCGTCGCTTGGATTGTTATCCGTACTCCAAATTAAGTCTTCATCGCCCTGACCATTAACAACCAAAGTATCAATATTAATACCTTCAACTGGACAAGTATTAGCGGCTGAAGTTGCGGACAATTCAGGTTCTCCAATATCATTTCCAATGCTAACAGTAACAATCACCGATTCGCCTGGACACGGTGCTGTTCCACTCAAAGCATAAGTAAAATTATAGAAACCATCTGCCAAACCAGAAACATCTACGCTAGTTCCATCGCCAATCGTTACACCTGTGTTTTCATCATCTGTCCACGTTCCGCCAGCTACAAAATCAGTAATTTGTGCTGTTAAATCAACATCGCTACCGCCTGTACAGAAGTAAGCCGTGGTGCTGGTAAATGGCGTGACATCATTTTCAGTAACACTAACCATGACGGTATCTGCTACGGTTTCACAACCATTATTGATACAAGTTACATAAACTACATCCGTTGCACCAGCTGCTGTTTCAGGGTCATAAGAAGAACCTGAAGCCACCATGTTTGTCAAATTTCCATCAGTGTAGAAATTATAAACAGGCTTGTTGAGCGTCTTGGTTACTTTCAAGTTATCAATATAATGCGCCTCGTTCCAGCTATTTTTAACTTTAACTCGCAACTGAATATTAACAGGTACGTTGCTGGTATTCTCATAAGTTGCCTGAGAAGTAGACAATGCGCTGCTAATCAAACCACGACGGTCTGCAAATTCTGTTTCTACACCATTTACGATGTAAGCAAATTTCACATAATCATCATCATTCATCCATCCCCACCAGCGAGCAGATTGACCAGAGAAGGTCGCTACTTCACCCGGTAAAAGGGTCATAACATCAGTACTTAAAGAGATTTGCTCATTTTGTAAGCGAGCGAATTTCAAATTACCATAATCCCAAATCCAACTGTGCCACCACCATTTCATGGCAGAGAAATCAGTGCCTGCGTCTAAATTCAGACCTCTATTGGTTGCCAGTAAATTGAAATTATCCGTATGACAAGTGTTGGCATCTGCGCCCGTACATTTTGAACGGAAGTAAACAGAATTTTGACCTTCAAAAGCTTGTTCGTACAAGACTTCCTCTTTGTTCGGGTCGTCAGGTACGATGATTTCAGTGCTTCCACCTTCACATACGGTGATGTCCTCAATCTCTGGCGCACCTGGTACTAAACCAATATTCACAGTCACAACTGCCGACTCACCCAGACAAGGTGCTGTGCCAGCTACAGTATAAGTGAAAATGTAAGAACCATCTGCTAATCCTGAGACATCTACATCGGTACCATCGCCAATCGTCACGTTAGTATTGTGGTCATCTGTCCACGTTCCGCCTGATTGGAAATTAGAAATGCTTTCAGTCAAATCAACATTGCTACCACCTGGGCAGTAGAAGACTGGTTCGCCTTCCATTGGTTCAACTGAATTTGGTGATACGCTCACATTCACGGTATCTGCTACAGTTTCACAACCATTATTGATGCACGTAACATAAACCACATCGGTGTCACCAGCTTCCGTTTCAGGGTCATAAGAAGAACCTGAACCAACCATCGTTGTCAAGTCGCCATCCGAATAGAAATTATAGGTTGGCTTGTTGAGTGTTTTGGTCACTTTCAAATTATCAATATAGTGCGCTTCATTCCAGCTATTTTTAACTTTAACACGCAATTGAATATTGACTGGTGTAGTTCCTTCATTTTTATACGTTGCTTGAGAAGTGGATAATGCACCACTAATCAAACCACGACGGTCAGCGAATTCCGTTTCTGCGCCATTTATCAAATAAGAAAATTTGACATAATCATCGTCATTCATCCAACCCCACCAGCGAGCAGATTGACCAGAGAAGGTCGCTGTTTCGCCCGGTAAAAGGGTCATTACATCTGTTGATAACGACACTTCTTGGTCTAACATTCGAGCAAATTTCAAATTGCCATAATCCCAAATCCAAGTGTGTACCCAATATTTCCAAGCAGAAAAATCAGTGCCTGGGTCTAAGTTTAATCCTCTATCTGTTGCTAATAAGTCGAATTGTTCTTGGTAACAAGTACTTGGGTCAGCACCTGTACATTTTGAACGAACATAAACAGAGTTTTTGCCCTCGAATGTTTGTTCATACAATACCTCTTCACGGTCTGGGTCATCAGGAACAATAATTTCAGTGCTTCCACCTTCACAAACGGTAATGTCTTCAATTTCTGGTGCACCAGGTGCCATGCCGATATTAACGGTGACCACCGCCGATTCGCCCAAACAAGGAGCTGTTCCGTCCAAGGTGTAGGTGAAATTATAAGAACCATCTGCTAATCCAGAGATATCTACATCCGTTGGGTCGGTAATGGTAAGACCGCTATTGTCGGTATCTTCCCATGTTCCACCCGCTTGATAATTGGTGATGTTTGCAGTTAAATCTACATTGCCGCCACCTGCACAATAGAAGACTGGTTCACCCGCCATTGGCTCGACATTATTTGGTGAAACTTCTACTTCTACCAATGTTGCATTACTTTCACAACCATTCTGTGTACAAGTCACGTAGATAGAATCGGTTGAACCTGCTTCTGTCTCTGGATCGTAGGTCAAACCTGTTCCTAAAACATCAGTCAATCCTGCATCGTCATAGTAAGTGTAAGTTGGTGGTGCAAGGAATTTCACAATTTTGAAATTATCCAGGTAGTGTCCTTCGTTCCAACTGTTTTTCACTTTCACCCGCATTTGGATGGTCTGTGCAGCATTAGTATTGTTAGTATAGCTACCTTGTGAAGTTGTTAAACGTCCACTAATTGCACCTCTTCTATCAGCAAATTCTGTTTCTACGCCATCAATAACATAAGCAAATTTGACATAGTCATCATCATTCATCCATCCCCACCAGCGAGCAGATTGACCAGAGAAAAGAGCGGTTTCGCCAGGTAATAAAGTGTAAGAATCTGTCAAAACACTTACCATCTCATCTTTCAAACGACCATATTTCAAGTTGTGGCGATCAATCATCCAAGTGTACCACCAGCGGTCGAATTTAGAGAAGTCTGTACTGTCAATTTCGAAGGTCAAACCACGATTGGATAAATCATCCAAATCATTGATGTAGCAGCTACTTGGAGAATCGCTACCACATTTGGAGCGGAAAATGAAGTAACCGTTGTCACCAATAAACTGTTCGTCATATAAGACGGTCTGTCTGTCGGCTGGCGTTGGTGTAATAATTTCCGTACTACCACCTTCGCAAATCAAAATATCGTCGATAGTAGGTCCAGGAATAATGCCCAATTTTTCAACTTGTACGCGGTGACAACTATCTTCTGCTGCGTTGAGGTAACGGAAATTATAAGTACCGTCTGCCGCTGAAGTCAAATCTACACTCGTCGGGTCAGAAATGTTCGCGCCCGAGTTGTCTTCATCTTCCCATGTTCCACCAGTAGAAAATGCAGGTAAATAAGCAGTTAAATCAATTGGGTCACCATCTGAACAAGTGAATGTAGAGATGTTAGAACAAATCGGTGCGGTTTTACAACCACCAACAACTTGTACAGAAGTATAATATTCCCGAGTTTGTCCCGTCAGGTATTCTACTTCCATCGTGATTTTATCTGTTATTCCCGTAAACTGAATCGAACCGTGTCCTTCTCGTCCAATCAACACGTTTTCAAAAACTTGGTGGAAATTTTCCCAATTATTCGTTTTCCGAACACAGAAAGGGAAAGGATCACCATTGGCATCTTTAAAAGTATATTTCAGTTGTGTATAATATCGCCCAACACTGTAGAAATTCATGATTGGGTCTTGAATCGGTTGCGAAAAGTCGTAATTGTAAATAAATGGACCAGTACCAGTCAATTGAGGTTCAGCCGCATTATCAATGGCTAAACGCTCACTGGTAATGTCTACAGGGTCCCAATAATCTGTATTTCGGAACTGACCAGGGTAACCAGAATTAATCATAGAACCTGTCACATCTACATCGACCACATCGCCATTGGCTAAAGTAATAGTACCATCAGCAGTACTTGCTGTATTTGATGTCCAATCTGTAAATTTCGGGTCAGTACACTCCTGAATGGCTTCTGGTTCATCACACATTTTGGCAAAAGTCAGACCTGTCCAATATTCTCTTCCACCACCACCTGTGAGGTGATTCACTTCCATATTAATGGTCGTGACAGGCACTTTAAATCTTATGACACCATGCCCTTCTCGACCGACTAATTTATTTCCATCGGTTACATAGAAGTTGGTCGCATTATCTGTAGAAACAACCTCAACAGGTATCGGATTGCCGTCGTCATCTGTAAATGTATATTCTATTTGTTGATGCCAGCGTCCAACACTAAACCAATACATCAATAAATCTTCAATTGGATTAGAAATCACCCATTGATATTCGAATGGACCAGTACCTGCTGTTTGTGGTTCATCAGCATTATCAATGGCTACGCGGTCTGCCCAACGAGAAGGCAATTCGTAACGATTGGCATTGTTAAAATAACCAGAATAACCAATGTTAATCATACTACCAGAACCTGTGATAGAACTTCCCACACCAGTCGGGTCAACGATTTGACCGACAACTGAGTTTGGTGTTTTAGAAATCCATTTCGCAAAGTTCGCACCGTTACATTTTCCAGCACCATCTTCTGGTTCTGGGGCAGGACAAGAAGCGATTAACTGGATAATGGTATTGTTCTCTATAGTCGAACCTGTCAAGTGATACACCTTCATTTTAATCTGTTCTGGTGTTCCTTCAAATTGAATGGTTCCATTTCCTTCAAGTCCTTCCAAAATATTATCACCAGTCTGGCGGAATTTCTCATAACTATCCGTCATTCGAACAAAGAATTTCAACGGCTGGTCATCTTCATTTGTAAATGTGTATTGAACACGCTGACTGGCAGAACCTAAGCTACGAATGTTGAAAATTGGATTTTTAAGTCCCTGAGAGAAATCCCAAACGTAATAAAATGGTCCACTACTGGTCACTTGTGGCTCAGCAGCATTGTCAATTCGTACATCTTCTCCTGTTGGTGTGTTGATGTTATATTGATTAACATTGTTGAACGCGCCAGCATTACCGGCAGCAGTATTACTACCCGTTAAGGTAACATCAACCGTTGTTGTATTTCCATCACTATCTGCTACATCAACTGTTCCGACAGCTTCACCTGCGGTGCGAGAAACCCAATCAACAATAGAAGGTGATGCACAGACGTCAAATACTGGAACCGGGCAAGCAACACCGAAAGTGATTCCTGTCCAGCTCGAAACATTCTGACCTGTGATATATCGAACTTCTACCGTGATATGTGTGATGTCACCGTCAAACTGAATGGTACCATTTCCTGCTTTTCCTCTTAAAATATTTCCAGCTGTTTGATAAAATTCAGTATCATCATCTGTACTAATAATTTCTACTCCGATTGCAGCACCATTTGCATCTTTGAAAGTATATTCCAAATCAGCAGAAGCACTTCCCATGCTATACAAATGAGCAATTAAACCACTCACTGGTTTGGAAAAATCATATTTGTAATAAAATGGTCCAGTACCTGCCATTTGTGGCTCATCCGCATTGTCTATTTGTAAAATTTGCTGCGTTGTCTGCGGAGTAAATGTTCCAGCAGTATTGACATAAGAAGCACCATTTAGAATATTAACAACAGAACCCGTTACGTCTACATTCAATACATTTCCATCCAAATCGGTTAAGGAACCACAAGCACCATTGGCAGTATAACCTGTCCATTGCACGAAGTTTCCTCCATTACAATAATCTGTGATACAATCTTCATCATTTTCATCAATAAAACCATCACCGTCGTTGTCAATTCCATCATCACAAACTTCAGGATTATTAACAAAACCACAGCCCATAAAGGTAGTTTGCAAATTGCTGATACCCGTCGCGAAGTTTGGAATAGCTGTTTTAATTGGTGTGTCATCAAATTGACCATCGCCACGACCAGGATAAACGGTAATTCCATTGTCTTCTGCAACGTTATCTGCTGTAGTAATGTAATCAACAAAACCATCGCCAGTCACATCAATAAAATAAGACCATTCAGCAGCCGTATAATTTGCAAATCGCGTATATCCTCCTGATGGTAAATTTACGAAATCAGAACAAATTGGAGTCACATCATAAGTTCCTGTACCGTCATTTAACCAAGTCCAAATTTGATAAGTACTATTGAATGCTTCTGCGTGTAAATAATCCAAATCTCCATCAGAATCTACATCTGCAAATTGAGAGTATTCTTCATTTCCAACACCCGAACCATTAGAACCACCAACATCCACCAGTGCATCGTTGATGAGTACATTTTCAACAAATGTTCCATCACCGTTTCCAAACCAAGTCTGAATCCGAGTAGAACCGGCATCATAAGTAGAACCAATTAAGTCTACTGAATTATCGCCATTAACATCTGCAATAATGAAATATTCATGGGCAGAAACACCACTCGTTCGGTAGCCTGTCCAGCCCAATAATGTAGTCGAAATTTTTGTCGTAGCAAACGTACCATCTCCATTTCCTTTCCAAACATGGATGATACCGTCATTTCCAGAAAAAATATAGTCCAAATTGCCATCCGCATCGGTATCTCCAAGCCAACTTTGTTCACCTGTTGTGAGTCCTGCGAAAATAGAATTTGTTCCAGCTTCCATTCCTGTAGTAGAAACAGGTGAAGAAGCAAAGGTATTGTCGCCATTATTTAAATAACAATAAATCGAGTTACTGTTATTTTCGGTAACGTGAATGATATCCAAATCTCCATCGTTATCAATATCTTCAAAAAATGAATTTGACGCAGCATCATGACCGAAAACCTCCGTGCCCGAAGCATCGCGGTCAAAACCAGAAAAAACAATTTCTTTAGTACTAAATGTACCATCACCATTAGAAACCCAAGCTGAAATACCCAAGCCTGAAGTACCATTATCATCCGAACCATGAACAAATGCTAAACCATTGCTACAAGCACTTGGTGTAACTACTTCCCGAGCAAAAGTGAAATAATCTCCATCACTCAAATCAGTCACAAAAACAGTTTCTCCTTCGGGAGTCGTACTTGCAGTAACCTCCGTCACACCACTACTAAAATCATTGCTGCTGCTGACCAATAACAATTCAGCATTGTCAGGACCTTGTAAAGTCACTGTACCGATTGTTCCAGTTTCTTGTATTTTCCATACACGTTCCAATCTTTGGAAAGGATTGGTTGGTGTAATTGCAGTTGGAGTATATGCTACAATTGGTTTTTCCAAACCTGCATTGTGACCCCACATCATAAAAGATTGGTCAGTCGCAATATCGTCGCTATTGCTTTTGTTGCTTGTCGGTAATCCTCCACTTTGGTCGCCGTGGAAAACGGATAGAACGCGTAATTTGTATTTAGTAGTTGCCTGACGTTGCATCAAATCAGAAGCGTCATCGTAACCAATTCCGTTGATGTCGGTAGCATAAGCGGCATTTGCGGTAGCATCCCAAATAACTGTTCCTGCACTGTTTAAATAATCAAGTGGCGTTTCCTGATCCATAGAAATACCATATTTCAATGCCAAATAGGAATTGACTTTTTGACGCTCTACGTCCGTTAATTTACGGTCGTACATGATGTATTCACCGACTTTACCATTAAAAATAGCGCTTGGACGAGCACCGATATGTGTGGTTGACCCAACAGAAAAATTAACGGTATTCGTATTGTCAATGTATCTTGCTTTGCCATTGAGGTGCATTGCCCAATCATTCGTAGCAGAGTGAACACCATAAATATTTGGTCGCTCCGTGTCAATGACAGTCGTTCCACCTTCCACACCATCACCTTCTGTGATGTAGCTGTCTAAATTCAAATTTAAGGCTTTTCGGTCAGTTGCCCCAAATCCTTCATATAGAATATTCGTGCTTAATGTGTAGTAGCCATTTATATTTCCTCCTAGATAAAAAGGATTACCTACAGAAGTTGCTGTTGAGGTTTCTAATACAGTCGTAAATGCTTCACCAGCAGTGTAATCTTGCCAAAAATAACGGTTCGCTACATTGTTGATATTGAAATAATCACCACCATCAAAATCCACGACGGGGTTAAAGTTCATTTCTGCTGGCATCAATTGTGGGTCACCAGTAACGGCATCCAAATGATGTCCACCACCTGACTGGTCTTCCCAAGCAAAACCACCTGTAGTGATAAAATTATTACTTACATTCGTCTGCGTACCCGCATCAGCTTTCAACCAAAAGTCCAAACCACCTGCCACACCACCAGGTGCTTTGCTGATTAATGGAAATCCAGAACTAAATTCAGACGTATTTAAAGTAGAAGAACAACCTTCTGCTGTAATCGTCGCCGTCCAAAAACCTTTGATTACATCCAAACATTCACCAGAAGGGCAGTTAACAGATACTGTTTGAGAACCAGAACTCAAGCCAGTAAAGGTTTGCACATACTGCCGCCCCTCTTGGGTATCGTCGCATTGATCATTAATAAAAATTTCGACCGTACAATTATTACCCGTCGCACAGTAGGCAGGCATCATCATCGTCACATTATAAGTGTTGGTCGCTGTTTCTACTGAATTAGTGATATTGGGGGTATCACCATCTATGTTTTGGTAATCACAATTGCCATCATTGGCCAATAAATTAATACCATGAGCTCCATTATTATAAATAGAGTTTTGAGTAATGTGTACATTATCTGCTCGTTCGATATAAATTCCTGAACCAAAATTATCGTAAATTTCATTTTCTTTAATCACAATATCTTTCACGCCACCTGAACCAGATAACCACATTCCATAACCCTGCGTTTTTTGCACATTCCGAATAATATTATCATGAACGTTAAATTCAGTCGTTGCATTCGTCGTTTGAAAAATTAATCCTGCTCGACCTAAACTATCAAAAACACAGCGAGAAATTTCGATATTGGTTCTTGCTGCGTTGTTGTAAAATTCAACACCATCGTTGTTTCCACTCAAAGAACTACTTTTTGCATCAAAAAAGCAGCTATCAATCAACATATTGGTCGTCGTCGTATTGATACCAATTGCATCCTCGTCTGCATCATGAATCGTTACTCCTTTTATGGTAACTTCCGTAATTGCTTGCTGAAACCAAATACCATAACTTCCATCATCTGTCGAACCTGCGAAATCACAATCAATTAAACAGTTTTCAATCAACAGCGTATCCACAAAATGCTGAAAACGAATCATTTGATTCGCTGTGTAACCTTCCTCGTTATCAAAAGTACTGTTGGTTATTTTCCAGTTAGTTGCAGTGTTAGCAGTATAAATAGCATAAACTTCATTGTTCAAGAATGTACAATTATCAATTGTAACATTGGTAGAAGTTGTATTGAAATAGATACCGTAATCTGCATCATTCGTACTACCATCTGCTGTTAAGTCAATATCACAATTCCGAATAGTAATATCATTCGCTACACCTCCAAAACGAAGTCCATGAGACGCCCCTGCTGCACCTTCACTGATGTCAAAATTATCAATCGAAACATTATTAGTCGTTCCTGTTACATGAATGGCACCATTTCCAACGTTTTGACGATTTTTAAAATCATAATTTTTGACTGTTAAACCATTAATATTACCACCAATATAAATAGCATAGTCAAACCAATTGTCAACATCTTGATAGGCGTTAATATTTTCAAAAGTCAGGTTTGTTAATGCTGTTCCATCAAAACGGAATGGCTCTAATCCTGTATTTTTGATGTCTATATTTTTGATGGTCGTACCACTTGAATTGGCCGTTCCATAAAATATTCGACGACTAACGTTGTTACCATTTCCATTAATGGTAATTCGGCTGTCTCCATCAACAGTTATACCCTGGACAGTAATCGTTGGTAGATTTGACGCGAGGTCAATTGTACCATTTAGTCCAGCGGCAAAAGTGATTTCGTGTGGCCCGTTTCCTAATGCAATGGCATCTAACATGGCTTGTCGAAGTGATCCAGTACCTGCATCATTGAGGTTAGTCACTTCAAAACTAGCTAAAACGACACTCATTTGTTGGGCTTGCACCGCATCAATTGCTCTGTTTTGTAATAAAGAAAGTCCCACTTTGGCTTTGGCTTTGGTGAGCATCTTCTGAGAAAAAGAGTTGCCCGCTATAGCCTGTGTGCCTAGCAGGAATACAAGCAAAAAACCCAGAAATGTGGACTTTAAGAGCTTGTCGGGGAGATGGATTTTTTTGTAAAACAGTATTTTCATGGTCTGAAAATTTTTAATAAAACAATGGAAAATAGCACTGAAAATTCTTTGGTCCAGCACCTGGATTTTTTTTGAAAATAGTATATTATGTGGGAGGTTATATTGAAGCTCAATGTTGACAAAAATGAGGGGGCGACAAAAGGAAAGTCCCCCTCTATCAACTGTCATATTGGCTAAATATTAATTTATATTACTTTACGAAACTCATGTTAATACCTATGACAAAAGAGATTAGAGGGCATTTCAAGCCCACGTAATCAAATTGTTATATTCAAAATATTAGACATAACACAGGCCAATCAAACAATGGTCATTACAATGTTGATTGATAAAAAATAGAACCGAATAAATAGGATTTATAAAAAATATTTTTTCCGAAAAGAAAACCACTATCAAAATACCAAATTATAAATGGCATTCAACACTGAAACGTTTCTTTAGTTAGGAATTATTTTTTTTTTCAATCCAAATAATGGAAATAAACGAAGAAAGGTAAGCTCAGGTGGGTTATGGTGCAGTTTTTGCCCATAAACGAATTGGTAAAACAATTTGGATTACCACCAGGAAGTCCTACATCTTTCCACAGACGGGCTTCCTTTTTTTATTGCCTTTTTTCTTAACGTTATCCAATCTAAAATACTCAAAAAAAAAGTACTCCATCATAAGATGAGCTATTTTTTGATGACATTTTTAGCAAAAAAGTAAATTCTTAATATTTATTTGTCAGAGCTGTTTTTGCTTCTGGCTAACAGTTCAATTTTAATTTTTTCTAAGTAACTCTAATAATGATAAATGGAATAAGATTAGGAGGTGATTTTACTTTGCGAGAATAATCATTCCATTTAGCCGATGTTTTTAATATTTATTTTTGTCCTTCTGTTGATACAAATATATGATTGCTTATTTTTTTTAAAAGCAAAAAAAAATAAAAACGTGACATCTTTTTTTTTTTACCATATACACCATTGATAATACAAACCAACCCAAATACCTAAAAATCAATTAATTACATAAAAAATTAATGGAAAATTGTGACATTTTTTCACAAAACAAAAATGCCACAAAAGTGATTAACGGCATATTTTTGAGGAGTAAAATCATTATAATAAATCATTAAGGAACGCGAAATAAATAAATAAACAATTAAGCGAAGTATTTTTTGTCTAAGGAATTTAGAGCATAGTACACTGTAAAGTAAGTTTCTTTGAATTATGAGAAGCGAGAAAATCGCAAGA